>NZ_BAAHXD010000008.1:0-86203 GCF_054657115.1 Methyloparacoccus murrellii
CTAGCGGCGAGGGGCTGGATTCGAGAAGATAGGCATCATGGCTGGATCGTGACACCTCTCGCAGGGGAAGACCTGATGGATTTCACCCACATGACCCTGGACGAATTTACTCAGCTCTCTCAGCGCATGAAACCCTTCCTGTAGGTTCCAGGAGATACGCCTGGCTGGCTACAGCCTGCGAGGCGGGAGCATCCTCATAATCTGGTATGCCCCACCCTGCTCCTGCAGCGACACACGGTAAAGATAGTCGGACAAAAACCGAATTGCCCCTGGGAGAAACCCGGCACCGCTAGAAACTGATCACCGTTTCCAGAAACCCGTAATTGCCGTTCGCGCCGGCGTAATTGCTCTCGATGATGGACTGGCCGAAGGCATGCGCATACATGGCGTTGACGGTCAGGTTTTCGACTGGCCGGTAGGAGAGCGCCACATGCGTCAGGTTGGCGAGATCGGCATGGCCATGGGTCGGCGTGCCCAGGAAGCCGAAGAACCGCTGGTTGCTGGCACCACTGCTGGCGTAGACCAGGTCTGCCGTCGCATTGACGCTGAGCGCGTGGAAGTCGGCCCGCAGGGTGACCGCGGGATGCGGCCGCAGGATCGCCTGCACGAACACATCCTGATTGTTCATCATGTTGTAGAAGGGGAACTGGGCATACAGCCAGGCCGTCGGCAGCAGCTGGAAGAAGGTGCCGTGGGTGTCATCGTCGGGATTGCCGTCACCGGAGCCGCTGTTGATGCCCGCCCTCAGCCACGGGCTGGCCCAGACATCCGTCAGCTGGTAGCCCAGTTCCGCGCCAAAGGCAAAGGCGCCCTGGGTCTGTGCCTGCCACTGGCCGAACTGGCCGAAGCCGTACAGCAGGCCGTCGAGGCGGCCGCTCCCTGCCTCCCAGACATGGACGGCATGTCCGCCCACCGTGTGCAGGTCGATGTGCGAGCCCCGCTGTGGCGGCAGCGTCTGGGCATTGTCGACCACGATCACGTCCGGCCGGTCGTCGTGGTAGACATACCAGGCCAGCCGGCCCAGCGTCCGGCCGAAGCGGTCGCCATCGCGCAGCCCAAGGGTGACGCCGGCGATGTTGATCCCCTCGATCGAATACATGCCGTTGATGTCGAAGCCGCCCTGGGTGGGGACAAAGCCGAAGCCCGAGATTTCGTAGTCGGCGGTCCCGTAGCCGAGCGTCCCGCCGTCGAAGCTGCGCCCGGCATGGGTGTAGTCGAAGGCGCCGATCAGGCGCTGGGCCAGCCGCTGTTCCTGTATCCACTTGAGCCCCTTGTCGGTCGCCAGGCCCTGCATGCCGTCCGCGTATAGCTGCCGGCCGCCGGACAGCCAGAATCCGGACTGCCGGAGCTTCAGGTAGCCCTGCCGCAGGAAGGCGCTGTTCTGGTTGATGTGCTCGGAGTTCTCGTAATAGCGGGCACCGAGACCGACGCCGTTGTCGGGCAGGCCGGCCAGGGTCGTATCCTGGAACTGGGCGAAACCGTCCAGCCAGTCGTCGTGGTTCAGCCGCAGCCCCAGCTGGAACTTGTTGCCCATGAAACCGTAGTCGTAGGTCCGGTCCAGCACGACATCCCTGATCTTGGGCTTGCCGAACCAGTCGACGGCCTCGCCGCGCAGGCGTTCACAGATTTCCAGCCTGAGCCGGGTCGCGCCCCCCAGTTCCATGGCTAGGGGATTGCCGGCATCCGCCGACGCCAGGGTGGACAGACCGGCCAGCAGCAATCCTGCCGGAAAAGCCGGAGTGCCGGGACGAAAGCCGCTGCATTTGCACGTTTTCATGGCGTACCTCTTTGAGAATCGACCACTCAAAAAGGCTGCCCATGCATCCGGCTATCGCCGTCGTCTGGTGCGTCCCGAAGGGATGGGCAGCCGAGGACGACGTTGTCCAGCCGAGTGGCTTTTCCGGCGTTGGCAAAGCCACGCCTGACTACTGCAGATTCCGTGCCTTGAACAAGCCCGGGAATACCGGGCGTTCCCGGGTTTCAGCCCCGTCGGGGCGCCTGTTTCCGGTGCACACCGGCCCGCCGTGAGACAGCCCGCGCTGCCGTCAGAGCTCCAGTTCGTGGATCGAGACCAGCGTCCTGGCGATGTCGCCGATCCGCTGGTTGCGGTCCATCGCTGCCTTGCGCAGCGCGGCGTAGGCCTTGTCCTCGGAAATGCCGTGCTGGCGCATGAGAATGCCCTTGGCCTTCTCGATGATCTTGCGATCGGCCAGCTGGGACTTGGTGTCCGACAACTCCTGGCGCAGCGCCTCGAACTCGCGGAAACGGGCCAGCGCCACCTCGACGATGGGCATCACCCGTTCCTTGTCCAGGCCATCCACCACATAGGCGCTGACACCGGCCCGCACGGCCTGGCGGATGTAGTCGCGGTCGCGGTTGTTGGAAAACATGATGATCGGCTTGGGCCGGTCGCGGCCGATCTCGCGCATCTGCTCCAGGGTGTCGCGGCCGGGCGACTCCATGTCGACGATGATGATGTCCGGCCCGAACCGGCGCACCGCCTCGGCCAGGCCGCGCCCGGCGGGGACCCGCTCGATCTGCGTGTGGCCGGCGTCGGTCAGCGCCTGCTCGATGATGGCGCTGCGACCGGGATGCTGGTCGACCAGCATGATCCTCAGGTTCATGCCCCGCCCCGTCGCCAGTCCCCGGGCGCCACCCGCCGGTCCCACGGCTGGCCATCGGACAGATAGCCGATGGGGTCGCGCGGATCGAAGCGCCGGCCATCGCAGAAGCGGTCCGCGCCCAGGGTCAGCGGCCCGCTGGCCTCGGCCAGCGGGTATTCGGTCTCGTGCCCACCCTCCGGCTTGTCGTCGACCAGCGGACAGGCCAGCCCCAGCGCGGCGGCGGCCTCCCGGTACAGGTCCGGCCGGTAGACACGCCCGGCCAGTGGACGCAGCGGCAGCGCCATGTCGATCTGGCCCCAGCGCGCCATCTGGGTCAGGAACCACAGGGCGTGCGAACGCCAGGGGAAGGTCGCGGCATAGCGGAAGAAGACCGGGCCAGCCACCCCCGCCAGGATCTGCCGGACGAGCGGCGCCGGCACGCCGACATAGTCCTCCCGCGCCAGCAGCTCGGCCAGCGCCCCGTCATGCCCCCGCGCTTCCAGCCACTGCGCCGCCTTCAGCAGGGCAATCAGCAGGGCGCGATGGGTCGCGGGATGACCCGCCGCCCAGGTCTCGGTCACCGCGAATACCTTTTCCGGGTGATGGCGCCAGACCGCGTGATCGGCCAGCAGCACGACGCCCGCCCCCTGCGCCATGGCCAGACTGCCCCAGGGTTCGCCGACGCAGAAACCCTCGATCTCGCCGGCTGCCAGCGCCTCGACCATGAACGGCGGTGGCACCACGTCGAGATGGACATCGCGATCGGGATGCAGCCCGTGGGCGGCCAGCCAGTAGCGCAGCAGATAGTTGTGACTGGAATACGGGAACACCACGCCCAGTCGCAGCGGACGCCCCTGTTCCCGCCGCCGCCAGGCGACCCGCGCCAGCCGTGCGCCGGAACCGCCCTCGCCCGGCGTGGATGCCAGCGCAGCCATGGCCGCATGCAACCGCGTCGAGACGCCGATGACATTGCCGTTGAGCCCCAGGCTCAGCGCCGTCAGCATCGGCACGCCGGCCACCGGTTCCGGCAGGCTGGCCGCCAGCGGCAACGGCGCCAGCATCTGCGCGCCGTCCAGCGTCCCGGCCGCGACCTTGTCGCGGATGTTGGCCCAGGACACTTCCCGCGACAGATTCACCCGCAGACCCTGCTCGGCGAAGAAGCCCCGCTCCAGCGCCACCACCAGCGGCGCGCAATCGATCAGCGGCATGAAGCCCAGATTCAGGTCGGGCTGCTCGATCCGGTCATGGGCATCCGATGGGACAGGAGTCATCCGCGTTCCGCCAGTAGTGATTGGAGTTCCGGGATGCAGGAACCACAATTCGTGCCAGCCCTCAGCGCCTCGCCGATGGCCTCGACCGAACCCAACTGCCCGTCGCGGATGGCCTGACGCAGGGTATTGACGCCCACACCGAAGCAGGCGCAGACCGCGCGGCCCGGGTCCTCGCCGGCGAGCGGCTTGCCCAGCAGCAGGCTGCGGCGGTCGGCGTCATCCAGCGACTCGCGGGCGAACAGCCCGCCCAGCCACTCGCGCGGCTGCGGCAAGGCCGCCCGGTCGACGAACAGGCAGCCCATCAGCCGGCCGTCGCGCAGCCAGGCGCAGCGGTAGCGCCCGGCGCGGAGATCGTGCATCTCGGCCCACTCGTCGCCGGGATTGTCGGCGGCGGCTTCCCCGGGATAGCCCAGCAGTCGGCGGGCATGGGCGGGCCAGTCCCCCGGGGCGCGGGTATCCGCCAGCTCATGGCGCCAGTGGTGGCGGCCAATGGCGCGCACCGCATAGGCCACCGACGGCAGCGGTACGGCCTGGCGGGTCAGCAGGAAGCCCTGCCAGAGCGGGCGCCAGGGCTTGATGCGCAGCGGAGTGTGCTTGGATTCGGGCTCGCCCGACACGGGATCGACCAAGGGATTCACCAGGGCGTTGACCAGCCCGGCGGACGCATTGCGGAACGACCAGTGCATGGGCATGAACACCGAGTCCGGCGGCGTGTCGGCGCTCACCCGTGCCCGGGCGATGGCCACGCCATGGGCGGTTTCCAGCCGGACCAGGCTGTCGTTGGCGATGCCGTGGCGCGCCGCCGTGTCGGGGTGCAGCTCCGCACAGGGCTCGGGCGCATGCTGGGACAGGCGCGGCGATTTGCCGGTACGGGTCATGGTATGCCACTGGTCGCGGACCCGTCCGGTGTTCAGGCTCAGCGGCAACCCGGCCGAGAGCTTGCGGCCGAGATCCTCGATCCGCGGCGCGACCAGGCGGGCGCGGCCATCGCCATGGCCGAACCGCCCCTCGGCGTACAGCCGCGCGGTGCCTTGGGGCGCTTCCGCATTGACCGGCCATTGCAATGGCGGCAAGGCGTCGTAGCCGCGCGGGTCCAGGTCGGCCAGCCCGGAGATGTCGAAGCGGCGCGTGCCGGCATTGCGGTAGCCCGACAGGCGGGCGTGCTCGACAAAGATCGCCTGCGCCGACTCGTAGGGGAAACCGTCGGCATAACCCAGCCGCCGCGCCACCTGGGTCAGCATCCACCAGTCCGGCCTGGCCTCGCCCGGTGCCGGCAGGAAGGCGCGCTGGCGGGAGATGCGACGCTCGGAATTGGTGACGGTGCCATCCTTCTCGCCCCAGGTCTGCGCCGGCAGACTGACATGCGCATAAGGGGTGAGATCGGTCTCCGCCTCGCAGTCGGCCACCACCACGAACTCGCAGCGCGCCAGCGCGGCACGGACCCTGCGGCTGTCGGGCAGGCTGACCACCGGGTTGGTGCCCATGATCCAGACCGCCCGGACCCGGCCCGCGGCGATGGCGTCGAACAGGTCGACGGCCTTCAGCCCGGGCCGCTCGGCGATGCGCGGGCTGTTCCAGAACTCGCGCAGCAGCGCCCGGTGGCCGGCCCGCTCCAGGTCGAGGTGCGCGGCCAGCTGGTTGGCCAGCCCGCCCACCTCGCGCCCGCCCATGGCGTTGGGCTGGCCGGTCAGGGACAGCGGCCCCATGCCGGGCTTGCCGATGCGCCCCGTCGCCAGGTGCACGTTGAGGATGGCGTTGACCTTGTCGCTGCCGGTCGCCGACTGGTTGATGCCCTGCGACCAGGCGGTGACGGTCTTGTCGGTCCGTGCGAACCAGCGATAGAAACGGGCCAGGTCGCCCTCCGCCACGCCGCAGGCCGCGGCCACCGCCGGTAGCGACGGGGCGGTGGTGCGAGCGGCGGCGAGGGTTTCGCCGTAGCCCGCAAGATGGCGTTCGAGAAAGCCATAATCGAGCCGGTCGTCCCGGCGCAGGTAATCCAGCAGGCCGGCGAACAGCAAGGCGTCGGTGCCGGGCCGGATGCCCAGGTGCAGATCGGCGCCCTCGGCGGTGGCGGTCCGGCGTGGGTCGATCGTCACCAGCCGCCGGCCGGGATGATCCTGGCGCGCCTTGAGGAGGCGCTGGTAGAGCACCGGATGGCACCAGGCGGCATTGGAGCCGACCAGCACGACCAGATCGGCCAGTTCCAGATCCTCGTAGCAGCCCGGCACCGCGTCCTCGCCGAAGGCGCGCGTCTGGGCGGCAACGGTCGAGGCCATGCACAGCCTTGAATTGGTGTCGATGTTGGCTGCACCGATGTAGCCCTTCATCAGCTTGTTGGCGACGTAATAGTCCTCCGTCAGCCACTGGCCGGAGCCGTAGAAGGCCACCGCCTCCGGGCCGTGCGCGTCGATGACGGCGCGAAACCGTGCCGCCACCTCGTCCAGCGCCCGCGCCCAGCTCACGGTTTCCCGGCCGATGCGCGGTGCCAGCAGGCGCGTGCGCAGCGACAGGGTCTCGCCGAGGGCGGAGCCCTTGGAACACAGCCGGCCATAATTGGCGGGATGGTCGGGATCGCCCCTGACCACGGCGGCCTCGGCGCCGGCCGGGGTCGCCAGGACGCCGCAGCCGACGCCGCAGTAGGGACAGGTGGTTCTTATCGGAGCCGCGCTCGCGTTCATGGAAGTCTCCTTGCCCTCATCGCCAGGACCGGGCCCGGTCCGGCTGTCCGGCCAGCGCTCAGGCACGCAGCCAGACGCAGCCATCCTCGACCTTCACCGCATGACAGAAGGTCTGGCCCGTGTCCGGAGCCACGGCCTCGCCGGAGGTCAGGTCGATGACCCAGTTGTGCAGCGGACAGGTGACCCGGTGGCCATGCACGATACCCTGCGACAGGGGCCCGCCCCGGTGCGGGCAGCGGTCGCGAACCGCGAACACGCGGTCGTCCTGGGAGCGGAACAGGGCGATATCCCCGGCCGCCGTGGCGACAACGCGGGAACCCTGACGCGGGATGTCGGCCAGCTGGCCGATGCGAGTCCAGTTCTGCATGGTGTTACTCCAGGGTCTCGAGGGGGATGAAGTCGCCGCGGGCCGCGGGCCGGGCCAGCTCTGCCCAGGGGTCCACCTGCGCGGTTGCCTGGGATTGCCGGAAGCGCCGGTACAGCGTCTGGCGATCCTCGGCATTCTCCACGATGCGCGACCTGACGTAGGACAGGCCGACGCGCTCGAGCCACGGCGCGGTGCGCTCGAGGTAGCGGCCCTGCTCGCGGTAGAGTTGCATGAAGGCGCCACAGTACTCCATCACCTCAGCCTCGGTCGCCACCTTGCAGAGGAGATCGGTGCCGCGCATCTTGATGCCGCCGTTGCCGCCGACGTGGATTTCGTAGCCGGAATCGACGCAGACCACGCCGAAGTCCTTGATCGTGGCCTCGGCGCAGTTACGCGGGCAGCCGGACACCGCCATCTTGAACTTGTGCGGGGTCCACGAACCCCAGGTCATCTTTTCCAGCCTGACACCCAGCCCGGTGGAATCCTGGGTGCCGAAGCGGCACCACTCGGCGCCGACACAGGTCTTCACGGTACGCAGGCTCTTGCCATAAGCGTGCCCGGAAACCATGCCGGCCGCGTTGAGATCGGCCCAGACCGCCGGCAGGTCCTCCTTCCTGACGCCCAGGAGGTCGATCCGCTGGCCGCCGGTGACCTTGACCGTGGGAATCCTGTACCGGTCGGCCACGTCGGCGATAGCGCGCAGTTCGTCCGGCGTGGTCAGACCGCCCCACAGGCGCGGCACCACCGAATAGGTACCATCCTTCTGGATGTTGGCATGGACACGCTCGTTGATGAAGCGCGACTGCGGATCGTCGCGGTAGTGGCCGGGCCATGCGCACAGCAGATAGTAGTTCAGCGCCGGCCGGCAGACATGGCAACCGTCCAGGGTCCGCCATTCCAGGGCGCTGTAGACGGCCGAGAGCGATGTCAGGCCCTGCGCCACGATGGCCTCGCGCACGGCGTCGTGGGAATGGCGGGTGCAGGCGCAGATGGGCTTCTCGGCCGGCGTCTGCTCGTGGGTGCCGGCCGTCGCCGCCAGGATCTGCTCGACCAGCCCGGTGCAGGAGCCGCAGGACGCCGAGGCCTTGGTATGGGCGCGCACTTCGTCGAGGGTGAACAGCTTCTTCTGCACGATGGCGTCGACCACGGTCTTCTTGCAGACCCCGTTGCAGCCGCAGATTTCCGCGTCGTCAGGCATGCCGGCGATGCTCTGGCCCTCGCGCCCCTCGTCCGCCATGTGGGCGCGGCCGAACAGGATGGTATCGCGGAAATCGCCGATGTCGGTCTGCTCGCGCATGAGCTGGAAATACCAGTTGCCGTCGACCGTGTCGCCGTAGAGCACCGCGCCGCGGACGCGGTTGTCCTTGACCACCAGCTTCTTGTACATGCCCCGGGCGGCATCCTGGATCACCAGTTCCTCGCAGTCCTCGCCACCCTGGAACTCGCCGGCCGAGAACAGATCGATGCCGGTGACCTTGAGCTTGGTCGAGGTCACCGAGCCCTGGTAGCGGCCGATGCCGTATTCGGCCAGATGGTTGGCGCAGACCCGCGCCTGCTCGAAGGCCGGCGCCACCAGGCCGAACAGCCCGCCGCGATGCTGCACGCACTCGCCCACCGCATAGATGCTGGGGTCGTAGGTCTGCAGGGTGTCATTGACGACGATGCCCCGCTCGCAGTGGATGCCGGCCGACCTGGCCAGCTCGATGTTGGGACGGATGCCGACCGCCATCACCACCAGTTCGGCCGGGATTTCCAGCCCGCCCTTGAAGCGTACCGCGCGCACCCGCGCCTCGCCCAGCAGCGCCTCGGTCTGTGCCTCCATCAGGAAGTTGAGGCCGCCCGCCTCCAGCGAGCGCTTCAGCAGCGCTGCGGCCGCCTTGTCCAGCTGGCGGTCCATCAGGGTGTCGAGGACATGCACCACGGTGACCTCCATGCCGCGCTTGCGCAGGCCGTTGGCGGCCTCCAGGCCCAGCAGGCCGCCGCCGATGACCACCGCATGGCGGTGTTTCGCGCAGGCCTCCAGCATGTGGTTGACGTCGCGGATATCGCGGAAGCCGACCACGCCGTCCAGCTCGTGGCCCGGGATGGGCAGCATGAACGGCGTCGAGCCGGTGGCGATCAGCAGGCGGTCGTAGGCCGCCGTGCGTCCGCCCTCGGCCGTCACGCATTTCCGGCGCCGCTGGATGGCGGTCACGCGCTCGCCCTTGTGCAGCGTGATGCCGTGGCGCGCATACCAGTCGTCATCATTGAGGATGATGTCGTCGAGGCGCTTCTCGCCGGCCAGCACCGGGGACAGCAGGATGCGGTTGTAATTGCCGTGCGGCTCGGCGCCGAAGACCGTGATCTCGTAGAGATCGGGCGCAATCTTGAGGAGTTCCTCGACGGTACGCATGCCGGCCATGCCGTTGCCGACGACCACCAGTTTCTGTTTCTTCATGTCGGTTACCTGAAGCTTCGATTGCGTCGCAGTCGTGCCAAAAAAAAACGCCACCCACCCCGCGCCGGGGATGAATGACGTCGTTGTCATCGTGAAGGCGCCGCCGTTGGCGCTTGCCAATCATGAAGCAGGCTTCGTGCCATGCAGCCGGAATCGCCGACCGCCGTGGACCTGGCCTCGGCGCGTCGTCGGAGCGCCCGGCCGGCGCACCATTCCGGACCGGGCCACGCCTCGCCCTAGTGCGACAGGGCCGCCAGCCGTTGCAGCGCGGCAAGCAGGGCCAGCAGCAAGCCCGCCGACAGGCACTGCCAGAACAGCAGGGGGTTGCGCGAGTACAGCGGCAGGCGAGCCGGGCGCTGGACCGGGCGGCCGTTCGCCAGTCCCGCCTCCAACTCATGCGCCAGCTCCATAGCATCGGCATGGCGCCGTTCGGGATCGCTGGCCAGGGCGCGGTTCAGTGCGACCTCCAGCCAGACCGGCAGATCCGGCCGCAGCTGGGTCAGCGGCCGGATCTGGCCGAAGCGGGGCTGGCTGAAGGCCTCGATCTCGCCATAGGGATAGGCGCCCGCGGCGAACAGCCGGTAGAGCGTGACGCCGAGGGAAAACACGTCGCTGGCGCGGCTGCCGCGTTCGCCCCGGAACAGTTCCGGCGCCATGTAGGATGGCGTGCCGGGCACCGGCAGGTCGGAATCCTCCGGCCAGGCCGGCAGCCGGGCGATGCCCAGATCCAGCAGCCGCAGGCCGCCCGCGTCCGGCAGCAGCACGTTGTCCGGCTTGATGTCGCGGTGGACGACACCCTGGCGGTGCAGCGCGTAGACCGCCCGGCAGAGCCGCAACGCCAGCGCCAGACCGGCCGCCAGCGGTACCGGCCGGTGATGCCGCATCCAGGTCTCCAGCGTCAGCCCCGGGTAGTAGGGCATGAGCGCGTAGAGACAGCTCTGCCGGCCGGGTTCCGGCTCGATGAACTCGGCCAGCCAGGGACTTTTGACGCTGGCGCCGATCCAGGCCTCGCGGGCGAAGGCCTCCCGGTATTCGGCATCGCTGGCGGCCGTGGGCAGCGGCCACTTCACCACCAGTGGCTGCGGCCGGTCGGGCGCCTGCGCCTGGTACAGCACGCTGCAGCGGCCGGCGGCGATCACCCGCGTCAGGACGAAGCCATCGACCCGCTGGCCGACGCCCGGCGGCGGCGCGAGCGGCAGGTCGCGCAGGGACAGCAGCAGTTCCTCGCGTGCCTTGCGCGGCAGTTCGACGACATCGACCACCAGCGCCGTCAGGTTGTCGTGGGCCCCGCGCGCCAGCGCCAGCTCGATCAGCCGCGCGGCGGTATGCCCGGGCGCCGCCCGCTCGGCCAGGCAGCGGCTCAGCTGTGCGGCGCCGAGGACGCCATGCAGGCCGTCGCTGCACAGCAGAAAGCGGTCGTGCGGCTCCAGCGCCAGCGTCCGGTGCTCGATCTTCAGCGATGACTCCAGCCCGACCGCGCGGTACAGCACATGCTCGTAGCCGGGTCGGCTCAGCGCATGATCCTGCGTCAGACAGGCCAGGCCAGCCCCGCGCAGGCGGTAGACGCGCGTGTCGCCGACGTGAAAGATCTGGGCCTGGCGGCCACGCAGCGCCAGGGCACTGAAGGCGCAGCCCATCCGGTCGAGGGCCGGATCACGCCGACCGATGTCGTGAATCCAGCGATTGGCGCTGTCCAGCGCCCGCGATGCCCGCCGGGCGACATCCAGCGTCGCCGGCAGCTGGTAATAGCCCTCGACGAAGGCCCGGGTCGCCACCTCCGCCGCCACCCGGCCACCGGCCAGGCCGCCGAGCCCGTCGGCCACCACCGCCAGCGCGCCATAGCGGGCCAGCTCGGCCGGCTCGGGTATGACACAGGCGACGTAGTCCTGATTGTCCGCGCGGGCGCCGATGGCGCTGGCCAGGCCGTGGGCGAGCCGCAAACCGTCGGGCGGCGGCGCCATGCCCGCCCGTCAGACCTGGGCGCCGGAGGCGGCGCCCCAGGTGGTGCGCCAGCGCCTGCGCACCCCGACCAGTCCGGCCAGCCCCAGCAGGGGCAGCAGGCCGAAAAGCAGGAAGCCGCCCGCGAACCCATGCTGCCAGGCCCAGGAGACGCCCAGCGCCTTGGCCAGGAAGAAGCCGCCGAGACCACCGGCGCAGCCCACCAGACCGGTGACGATGCCGATCTCCCGGCGGAAGCGCAGCGGCACCAGCTGGAAGATCGCCCCGTTGCCCATGCCCAGGGCCAGCATGCCGGCGAAGAACAGCGCGACGGCGACCCAGGCGCTGGCCGGCAGCTCGGCAAGCGCCCAGCCGGCCACGGTGGCGCCGCCGGTCACCGCCGGACTCGGCCCTTCCGGCAGCCGAGAGACGGCGACGTAGCTGAGCGAAACGATGGCCAGCAGGCATTCCAGGGTGCGGATGCCGCCGAAGCGGTCGGCCAGATAGCCGCCCACCGGGCGGAACATGGAGCCGGCGAACACCACCAGCGCCACCATGACGCCGGCGCTGACGCCGGAGACGTGGTACCAGTGGGTGAAATACAGCGGCAGCGCACCCCCGAGGCCGACGAAGCCGCCGAAGGTGATCGAATAAAAAAACATGAACCACCAGACATCGCTGTCGCGCAACACCCCGGCGTAGTCCCGCCAGGCCAGCGGCCGCGCCTGCGTCGGCGCGTCGCGGGCCATCAGCGCGTAGAGGATGAACACCACCGCCAGCGGGATCAGCAGGAAGCCGAACACGGCCTGCCAGCCGAACCGCTCCGCCAGTACCGGCACGATCAGCGAATCCAGCACCACGCCCATGTTGCCGGCCCCGGCGATGCCCATCACCAGGCCCTGGAACCTCGGCGGATACCAGCGACTCGCCTGCGGCAAGGCCACGGCAAAACTGGCGCCGGCGACACCCAGCAGGCATCCCAGCAGCTGGGCCTGCTGCCTGTCATGCAGGCCGAACAGCGCCACCCAGCCGAGCCCCGCCATCACCAGCAGCTGTGCCAGCAGCCCCGTGGTCTTGGGTCCGATCGCGTCCGCCAGGAAGCCGATCAGGATGCGCAATATCGCGCCGGACAGGATCGGGATGGCGACCAGCGTGAATTTCTCGCTGACCGGCAAGCCGAGATCCTGGGTGATGTAGAGGGACAGCGGGCCAAGCATGACCCACACCATGAACGATACGTCGAAGTAGAGGAAGGCCGCGACCAGGGTCGGCCAGTGGCCCGCCTGTCGAAATTCCCTGAAATGCATGAGCGACTCCTGAGCAGTGCGAGGGCAAAAAAAAACGCCTGCCAGCGGGATCCCGAGAGGATAAGGGTCGCGCCGGAAGACGTCTTTGTCGGGCGCCCACCGGCTTTGGTGGACGCCGCCTGATATAAAGCATACTTCATGCCAGAGAGGAAATCCGCTGCCCCGCCCCATGCCATGGGCGGCGCTCAGCGCGAACCCGGGCCACCGCCGCACCCGGTTGGCGCAGACCTGCCCCCATTCGGGCGGCCCCGGCCCGGCAGGTGTGGCGACGCTGGATACAAAGCGGTCCCCGGCGGCTATACTCTCGCCCCATTTGAGCCCTACGGAGGACAAGCAATGGCCTTTCTGCAGAACAAGCGCGCGCTGATCGTCGGCGTCGCCAGCAACCGTTCCATCGCTTATGGCATTGCCGAGGCCATGGCTCGCGAGGGCGCGGAAATCGCCCTCACCTACCAGAACGAAAAGCTCCGGGAACGGGTGGAGAAGCTGGCGGAGGAACTGGGCGCGAAGATCGTGCTGCCCTGCGACGTGGTCAGCGACGACGAAATCGCCGCGATGTTCGCCGAACTGGGCAAGCACTGGGACGGTCTGGACAGCATCGTCCACTCGGTGGCCTTCGCGCCGCGCGATGCGCTGGAAGGCAGCTATGTCGATGCCGTCACCCGGGAAAACTTCCGCCTCGCCCATGACGTCAGCTCCTACAGCTTCGCCGCGCTGGCAAAGGCCGGCCGGCCGCTGATGGCGGGACGCAATGGCTCGCTGCTGACCCTGACCTACCTGGGCGCCGAACGCGCCATCCCCAACTACAACGTGATGGGCGTGGCCAAGGCCAGCCTGGAGGCCAACGTCCGCTACCTGGCCGCCGCGCTGGGCCCCGAGGGCATCCGCGTCAACGCCGTGTCCGCCGGTGCCATCCGCACCCTGGCCGCTTCCGGCATCGCCAATTTCCGCGAGATGCTGGCCAAGGGCGAGCAGGCGGCGCCGCTGCGCAAGAACGTCACCATCGAGGAAGTCGGCAATGCCGCGGCCTTCCTGTGTTCCGACCTCGCCTCCGGCATCACCGGCGAAATCCTCTACGTCGACGCCGGCTACAACATCGTCGGCCTGTCGGGTCTGTGACCGCACCCGGATGACGCCCGCCCGGCAGCCGCCGGCCGCGCCACGGCCCGGTTGCGGACTGCGACTGCGCGGGCTGCGGCGGGTCTTCGGCGCCCGGACGGTCATCGAGGGCCTGGACCTCGACATCGCCCCGGGCGAATTCCTGGCACTGCTGGGTTCCTCCGGCTGCGGCAAGTCCACCCTGCTGCGGCTGATCGCGGGGCTGGACCAGCCGGACGGCGGCCTGCTGCAACGGCACAGCGGTGAACCGTCGCTGGCCTACGTGTTCCAGGACGCCAGCCTGATGCCCTGGCGCACGGTGCTCGGCAACGTAGCCCTGCCGTTGGAACTGGCCGGTGTCGGGCGATCCGGGCGGGAAGCGGCGGCGCATCGCCTGCTGGCCACCGTCGGCCTTGCCGATGCCGCCGGGCGTTTTCCGGCGGAGCTCTCGGGCGGCATGCGCATGCGGGTTTCGCTGGCACGGGCGCTGATCACGCAACCCAGCCTGCTGCTGCTGGACGAGCCCTTTGCCGCCCTGGACGAATTCACCCGCCAGCATCTGGACGAGCATCTGCAGCAGATCTGGCTGGCGCGGCGCATGACGGTGATCTTCGTCACGCATGCCATCGGCGAGGCGGTCTTCCTGGCCGACCGGGTGGCGGTGCTCGCGGGACAGGGCGGACGGCTGCTCGCCGACCGGCGCCTCGACCTGCCGCGCCCGCGGCCGCCGGAGCTGCGCACGACAGCCGGCTTCGTCGGCGAGGTGCAGGCGCTGTCCCGGCTGCTGCGCGGGGATGGCGAAAGGCCGTGAGTCCGGTCCGCCTGCAAACCTGGCTGCCGCCCCTGCTGAGCCTGCTCGGCATCGCGCTGGCGCTGGAAATCGGCCTGCGGCTCTCCGGCACGCCGGCCTACCTGCTGCCACGCCCCTCGGCCGTGATCGTGGCGTTGCTGGCCAGCAGCGCCGAGCTGGGCCGGGCCACGCTGCAAACCGCGCTGACGGCCAGCGCGGGTCTCCTGGCCAGCGCCCTGCTCGGCGGGCTTGCGGCCATCGCGCTGTGCAGCCATCCGTGGATACGCCGTGCCTTCTATCCCTACGCAGTGTTCTTCCAGACCGTGCCGATCGTCGCCATCGCGCCGATGCTGGTCGTCTGGTTCGGCTACGGTCCGCGGGCGGTGATCGCCTCGGCCTTCATCGTGTCGGTGTTTCCCGTCATCGCCAACACCCTGAGCGGGCTGCTGTCCAGCGACCCGGCCCTGCGCGATCTGTTCCGCATCTACCGTGCCGGGCGGCTGGCCACCCTGGTCAAGCTGCAAATCCCCGGTGCCCTGCCGCAATTCCTGACCGGCCTGCGCATTGCCTCGGGACTGGCGGTGATCGGCACCATTGTCGGCGAGTTCGTGGCCGACAGCTGGGAAAACGGCGGCGGCATCGGAACGGCGGTCGAGATCGCCATCAAGGAGCAGAAGACCGACAAGGTGTTCGCCGCCGTGCTGATGGCCTCGCTCCTCGGCCTCGCCTTCTTCGCGCTGGTGAGCCTCTTCAGCCGGCTGGCCATGCGCCGCTGGCGGCTAGCGGAAACCCGGGAATGAACAGGTTGCTCGACATCCTGCGCCTGCTGGTCTGCCTGTGGGCCCTGCTCCTGGCGGGCTGTCCGGAAGGGCGCGACGACACCGATGCGGACGGACGCCCACGCCTGAAACTGCAACTCAACTGGGTGCCGGAGCCGGAATTCGGCGGCTACTACGCGGCGCGGGAGATGGGCGCCTTCGCGGCGGAACGGCTGGACGTCGTCATCCAGCCCGGCGGCCCGGGCGTGCCGGTGGTGCCGATGGTGGCCGCCGGCCAGGCCGATTTCGGCATCACCAGCGCCGACAGCCTGTTGGTGGCGCGGGAGCGGGGCGTGGACATCGTGGCCGTGTTCGCCCTTTACCAGACCTTCCCGGAGGGCATCATGGTGCATGCCGAGCGCGGCCTGACGTCGATCGGCGAGGTCTTCGCGGGCGGCACGCTGGCAATGGAGGCGGGTACGCCCTACCACCGGTTGCTGGAGCAGCGCTACGGCTTCCGCAACATCCGCGCCGTGCCCTACAGCAACAACCTGGGGCCCTTCCTGCACGACCGCGATTTCGCCCAGCAGTGCTTCATCACCGCCGAGCCGGTGGCCGCCCGCCGCGCAGGCGCGCACCCGCAGGTCTTTCCCATCAGCGACATCGGCTACAACCCCTATGGCGGGGTTGTCTTCACCCGCCGCCGCCTGCTGGACGAGCGGCCGGAACAGGTCGCGGCCCTGGTACGGGCCATACGCCTGGGCTGGTCGCGCTACATGAGCGATCCCGCGCCGATCAACGCCGTGATGCACGGCCTCAACCCGACCATGGATCCCGACACCTTCGCCGAGGCGGCAGCCATCCAGCAGGCCCTGATCACCGGCCCGCAACCCGGCGGCACGCCGCTGGGACAGATGAGCCTGGAGCGCTGGCGCACGCTGGCCACGCAACTTGGCGAACTGGGCCTGATTTCGCGGGTGGCGCCGGAATCGGCCTTCGTCAATCCCTGAAGGCAGGGACCGGCAGGTTCCCCGGCCGGCCGGGCGTCAATGATGCTTGACGGCCACCACGTCCTCGAGCGCCCGCGCGGTCCTGGCAGCCACGGACTTGCCCGTTCCGGCCGTCTGGGCGGCCGTCCCGATGATTTCCTTGCGATATTTGTGGGCGAAATAACCGGCGGCCAACCCCAGGCCGAAAACCAGCCAGGGGTGCTTCGCAAACAGACGCATGTCCCGTTCCTCGGATGAAAGGCAAGAGTGAGCGGGCATTCTATCGGCTTTCCGGCGGCATGCCGGAGCCGGCACGGACGGGAGAGCTAGGGGGCGGCCAGGGCAAACCCCGAGGCCGATGCATCCGGGAGCGGCTGTCCCAGATCCAGCGTCTCGCCCTCGACGGCCAGGGCGCATTGCAGGCGGGCACCGGCGCTGTCCGCCAGCGCCTGGGCCAGGCCCAGCTTGCGCTCGATGTCGGCGTCGTCATGCTCCGGGTCGTGATGGAACAGGATCAGCTTGCGGACCTCGGCCTGCAGGGCCAGCCGGACGACCTGGCCGACACTGGAGTGGCCCCAGTTGACCTTACGCGGATACTCGTCGTCGAAGTAGGTCGTGTCGTGGATGAGGACATCCACACCGGAGAGGAACCGCGCCAGCCGCGCCACATAGACATCGTCCGGTGCCGGCTCGCCCAGTTCGTTGTCGGTGATGTAGGCCATCGAGCGGCCGGCATGATCGATGCGGAAGCCCAGGCAATTGCCCGGATGGCGCAGCCGCAGGGTGCGCACGGACACACCGTCGAAGCGGTACTCGCCCTCGTGCAGATCCTCGACCTTCAGCGCGGCGCCGAAGGCTTCCAGCGTGATGGGAAAGTAGACGCCGTCCATCTGCCCTTCCAGCAGGTCGCGGAACGAACGCTCGCCCTGCGGCGGCCCCATCAGGGTGATGCGGTTGCCGAGCCGATAGAACGGGGCGAAGAACGGCAGGCAGTTGAGGTGATCCCAGTGCGGATGGGAGATGAAGATCCGCCCGTCGAAACGGCCGCCCTCGCGTTCGAGCAGATAGCGCGAATAACGGCGCAGACCGGTCCCGGCATCGAAGACGAAATGCCGGTCGCGACCGATGTCGAGGCTCACGCAGGAGGTGTTGCCGCCATACTTGAGCGATTGCTCGCCCGGCATCGGCAGGGTTCCCCGCGTGCCCCAGAAGTGCAGGCGGAAGCGGCCGGCGTCGCTCTCCGCCGCCAGCAGCTGATCGAGATCGTAGGGCTTGTGCAGCACCTCGTCGGCACCTTCGGCATAGGCGCGCTGGCGACAGGTCTCCGAGGTATCGGCCGTGAGCAGAACCACCCGGCTCGATCGCAGTTCGGGGCGATGACGGATGGCCGCCAGCATCGCGAATCCGGCGTCGCCGGGCAGGTCGGCGTCGAGGAACAGGCTGGCCGGGCGGCAGGCCAGCAGGGTTTGCACCAAGGCATCGCCGTCCGCCTCGGCCAGCGCCAACCCGCGGGATTCGGCTGCCCGGACCACGGCGCTGCGCAACGGCGCCTGCCCCTCCAGCAGGAACCTGTGGGACGCCGGGGCTTTGGCCATGCTGGTCATGATTGCTCGGTGAGGGTCTGGAGGATGAGGTGAGTGAACAGGTCGACGCGGCCGCCGGCGTCGCTCAGGAGCGACCCTGTCTGGACCTGGAGCGGCCGGCCTGCCAGAATCGCCGCCTCGCATCCGGGCGCGTGGCGCCCGGCAGCCGAGCCAGCGAGTCCAGACGATGAACCAGTCCAGGAAATCCAGCCTCAACGCCCTCGTCTATTCCACCGCGCAGGGACGCATCTGCCCCGCCTGCCGCCAGCCCATCGCCGCCTGCAGCTGCCGGCGCCAGCGGCAGGCACCCGCATCCGACGGCATCGTCCGCATCCGCCGGGAAACCAAGGGACGGGCCGGCAAGGGCGTCACCGTGATCACCGGCGTGCCGCTGGAGGGCGCGGCGCTGGAGCAGCTCGGCAAACGGCTCAAGCAGCGTTGCGGCACCGGCGGCACGGTGAAGAACGGCACCATCGAAATCCAGGGTGATCATCGCGATCTCATCCTTGCTGAGTTGAGCCCATTCGGCTGGACGGTCAAGAAGGCCGGCGGCTGACCTTCAGGAGGACACCCGGCGGTCAGGAGAGTTCACAGCAGAGTTCCTCCATGTCGTCGAGGATCTGCTGGTAGGTCTTGATGTCGTCGACCACCGGATCGGTGATCGAGTAGATGGGCTGGGGCTGGCTCTGGCCCTTGAGGTGGAACTCCCCGGCACGCTCGAAGTGCCAGCCCTCGCGGCAGGCATCCCTGACCGGCTCGCTCAGGGCAATGGCCTTGCCGATGTTGCGCGTGAGCCCCTCCAGGCGCGCCGCCAGGTTGACGATGTCGCCGAGCACGGTGTAGTCCATCTTGATCGAGGAACCGATGTTGCCCTCGATCACCAGCCCCTTGCTCAGGCCGAAACCGCAGTAGAGATACTTCTGCAGCCGGCAGCGGCCGGCGGAACCGCGCAGCGCCTGGATCTCGCGCAGGGTTTCCACGCAGGCGCGGATCGCCAGATCGGCGGCGTCCGGGGGAAAATGCGCCATCACGCAGTCCCCGACGTACTTGCTGACCTGGCCGCCGTGCGCTACCACCTGGCGCGAGCAGGTGTCGAGGAACAGGTTGACCAGCTCGGCCACCTCCTCCACCGGAAAGCGTCCCGACAGATAGGAAAAGGCCACGATATCGCCGAACAGGATGACTTCCTCGGTCTTGCGCACCGGCACGCTCAGGGGATTGACGCCATCGGTGAGGAAACGCAGCACGGCCGGCTGCGTGTAGCGCTCGATGATGCGATGCGATTCGGTGATGTTCTCCAGCATGATGCGGATGGCTTGCAGGATCAGGTCACTGGTGCCATCCAGGCGCACGGTGCGCATCGACCAGCGGCCGAAGAAGCGCTCGCCGATGTCGTGTTCGGCCTTGAGGATCAGGACGTCCTGGTGGCGGGGGTCGCGACGGATGCGCTCCAGTACCCGGTCCACGTCATCCGGCTCGCCTTCCAGGATCTGGAAGAAGAATTCGTGCGCCGACAGCAGGATGCCGGTGACGCCGACCTTGGCATTGTTGATCGTCGAGCGCCGGCCGATTTCGTCGACCTCCTCGTCGCTCAGCTTGCGGGTCGTCGTACTGATGTACATGATGCGCTTCATACCGTCGCTCTCTCCTCGTCTGCGGCCGGCTCGCCGGACGCGCGTTTGTTGTTGTATGGCGGATGTCTGCTGACGCCGCGCCCGATCACCCTCCGTCGGCGATGCGCACCGATCGCCGCGTGACGTGCCCGATGCGGCACCCGCGCTTCAGCCGCGGGCCTTGCGCCGCCCGGTACGTTCCTCGATCTGCTGCTTGATGGCGCGCGCCAAGGCGCTGGAACCGACCGAGAGGGCCTGGAAATCGTCGCGGCCGAGCACCGTCAGCTCGCAAGCGGTGAGACAGCGAACCGTGGCGGTTCGTTTCGTGTCGCTGACCAGCGCGATCTCGCCGAAGAACTCGCCGCCGCCGAGTTCGCCCACCTTTCTGCCGTTCTTCAGCACCTCGACCCGGCCGGACTGGATGATGTAGGCGGTATCGCCCGCCTCGCCCTGGCGGATGACCTCGTCCCCGGCCTCGAGGTGCAGGCGTTGCAGCCGGCTGGTGGCGTCGGGCGCCAGGACGGCGATGTCGGCGCGGAACGGCACGTCCAGTGTCCAGTCGATGAGGATGCGCAGATTGCGCTCCAGTCCCGGCATGGTGGCGAGGTTGCTGATACGGGCCAGGAACCAGGCCGGCAGACCGCCCACCACCCAGCCGACCACCTGGCACAGGGAGCGCCGCCCCATGCTGAACGGCAGAATCCAGCGTTTCCGGTAATGGAAGGGCCGGGTCTCGAAGTCCTGCGACGCCGCCCAGGCGTTCTGGCCGGCGGCCTTGCCCAGATCCATCCAGTCGGCGGTGGTCAGGTAGCGGCGCGGCTGGCCATTCGCCACGGCCGGCGGCAATGCCGTCGTCGCCCAGATATGCGGCCAGCCCCGCAGCCGCAAGTCGGCTTCGGTCTCGGGCGGCCAGTTCACCGTCTGGTCGTCGATGACGGCGCGGGGCAGCATGAAGCAGCTGTTGACCACGAAACCCACCGGCTGGCGCGAGCCATCGGTAAAGACCACGCTGTCGGGCGTCACCGCCGCCACCTGGCGCTCGCGGCCCAGGATGACCCCGGCCTTGGCCAGCTCCCGGTCGCGGCGCTCGCGAATCCCGGCCTCGAAATCGCTGAAGGCCGTCTGCGTGTCCTCGAACAGATAGACCCGCCAGCCCTGGTCCCGCAGCACGGGATAGGAAACCCGGGCGGTCTCCAGCATGGTGCAGATTTCCTCGGCGGTGGCGCAGGCACGCTGGCCGGAGCCGATCACGGCAAAGCTGAGCAGGCGCTCGCGGGTCGCCGCATCGGCCTCCAGCTCCGCCTGTTCGACGCGATCCATGATCTGCTTGCGGATGTGCAACGCATCGCCGACCGAATTGATGGGGCTGGCATGCGCCATCAGGCCGGGGTAGCGGTTGAGATTCGGCACCAGGAACAGGGCCAGCACCAGCTCGTCGTAGGGAACCTCGATGGTCCGGTCGCCCGGCAGGTTGACCCGCACCTGACGCACCTGGCTGTCGACCTCGGCCACTTCGCCGAGAATGACGCGCGTTTGCGGCAGCACCCGGCGGATGGGATTGACCGCATTGCCGGGTTGCATGGTGCCGCCGATGACCTCCGGCAGCAGCGGATAGAACAGCACGTTGGGCTGGTCGTGGATCAGGGTCAGCCGGATATTGCTGTACTGGCCGATCAGCCGCTCGATTTTCATGGCGGCATGGATGGCCGCCACGGTTCCGCCGACGATCACGATATTGGCTGTCTTGTCTTTCGCTTCTGGCATGGCGAAATGTCCCGCACCGTTGAATAAAAAGGAAAGCATGACGCCGTAGAACAGCGCATGCGCCATCCAGCTCTCCGGCAGCAGCGCCGCGAACATCAGGAAAGCGCCGAGGAAGAACAGCGACAGGGGCCTGAGCAGGATGCCGGCGATGATGAGGATGCCGGACGTGAATTCCACCAGCGTCATCAGCAGCGTTGCCGTCTCGGGCGCCATCCCCAGGAGGCGGATGTCGTGGATCGTCAGGATGGCGATGGCGAGATTCGGCTGCATGACCTTGAAGGCCACGGCAAGATAGAAGATGTTGATGCCGGTCAGCACCCGCATGATGGCCTGCGCGCGCTGACGCGGAACCCGCGCCAGTTCGGCCTGCATGGTCTGGAGGCGGGGGTGCGTCGGCAGCGGCAGGAAGTAGCTGCCGGGCCCCTGGCAGAGCAGGTAGATGGCAACGCCGACCAGCGCGCCGGCATAGGAATAGATGGAGGCCTGGAACAGCAGCGTGCCGATCAGCGCCAGCAGCAGCAACCCGACGGCGCAGAGCCGGACGTAGGCGCCGAACAGAAAGCCGATGCCCAGCAGGAATTCGAACCAGCGCAGCCACAGCACACCCGGGGCAACCGTGGCCAGTTCGAGATCCGGGGCAAACAGCGTGGGCGAGGCCAGCCGCTCGACGCCATGGCGGGGCTCCAGCCCGAACGCGGATGACATCAGCACCCAGGCCAGGCAGAACCGCAGAATCGGCGCGACGATATGGCCGAACGCGCCCAGGCGGGCCTGCAAGTCGGGAAACAGCTCCCGGGCGCCGGTGAATCCCAGCCGGATCCAGCCCAGGGTGAAGATCGCGAAAGCCGTGATCAGGGTGACGTTGAGCGGGGTCGCGCTGACCCACAGCTCGGGTGGCTGGCGGGCGCTCCAGTCCTGGATCTGCTCGGGCGTGAGAATCCAGCGCTCATGGGCAAACGCCAGCTGGCCGGGCAGCCCTGTACCGATCAAGGCCAGCAGCCAGAACAGCGGGTTGCCCCCGCCGATCGATGGGCGCCGGCCAGGGGCCGGAGCCTTGGGGCCGGGACGCCGACCCGCGAAATCTCTCCTCGACGATGTCATGGCACGGAACCTCGAGCCGTCCGGTCGGCTGCTTTCTTATTGTTATCGGACGGGTTCCGGCGGGGCGCCGCTGGTCCCCGCTGTCCTATCGCGACGCTGGGTCAGCTCGCATAGACACCTGGGTCGGACACACGTTCACTTCTTCCTATCCGCCTCGCCGGGGTGATGAGGGATGCAGAGGGTTCCCCAGCGCGGCATCGGCAACCGAGGACGGACGATCGCCGCTGTCCCCGGCTGCCACCTGCATCAGTTGCCCGGGTAGATGACTGAGGGCTGGAAGTAGGCCGCCGGATATTTCGGATCCGGCTCGTGGGCGGCGGCTTGGACGGAGGCGCCGCCGGCGCTGGGGGTCGACGCGGTGGCGCCCGACAGCTTCTGGATCAGGCTGGCATCGCTGAAGATGACCGAGGGCTGGAAGTTGTAGGCAGGATACTGGTCTTCGCTGGCGATGACAGCCGTGCTGGCCAGGGTGATGCCAATGATCGCGAGGGCTTTGATGGTCGGCATGGGTTTACCTCCGGTTGATTTCGTCGTTATTGTCGAACCGCATCCCCGTCCGTTGCCGGTCGCCAGCCAGGCGTGCGGGCGAGCCATGTGCCAGATGCGAACGGGCGATGCCGTATTCCGTCCTTGCGGACACATCGCGTACTTTAACGGAAAACGCCGGGCGGCGGTATTTGGCGCCCGGCGCTCCGCCTGCGCCGGCCGACGTCAGAACAGCCCGCTGATCCGGCCGTGCTCGTCGACGTCGATCGACTCGGCCGCCGGCACCCGCGGCAAGCCCGGCATGGTCATGACGCTGCCGGCGATCGCGACCACGAAACCGGCACCGTTCGCCAGCCTGACCTCGCGGACATGGACATCGTGGCCCGTGGGCGCGCCCCTGGCGCCGGCGTCGGTGGAGAAGGACATCTGGGTCTTGGCCATGCAGACCGGATAATCGGGATGCGCCTCGCTCCAGAGTTCCAGCTGCCGGCGCACCTTGTCGTCGGCGCTGACGCTGCCGGCACCGTAGATGCGCGTGGCGATGGCCTCGATCTTGTCCCACAGCGGCGCGCTGTCCTCGTAGACAAAGCCATGCCGGCCCGGCCGGTTGTCGACCAGGTCCGCCACCACCCGCGCCAGTTCCTCGGCTCCGGCGCCGCCCTCGGCCCAGTGGCGGGCCACCACCACCTCCACGCCCAGGGCCCGGCAGCGGGACGCGAGACAGGCGATTTCCGCCTCGGTATCGAAGCTGAAATGATTGACCGCAACCACGCAGGGCAGCCGGTAATGCTCGCGGATGTTGTGGACATGGCGCTCCAGGTTGGCCATGCCTCGCTCCAGCGCGGGCAGGTTTTCCTGGTTCAGCTCCGCCTTGTCGACGCCCCCGTGGAATTTCAGCGCCCTCACCGTCGCCACCAGCACGATCGCTGCCGGATTCAGCCCGGCCATGCGGCACTTGATGTCGATGAATTTCTCGGCCCCCAGATCCGCGCCGAAGCCCGCCTCGGTCACCACGTAGTCGGCCAGTTTCAGGGCCGTGTGCGTCGCCATGACGGTGTTGCAGCCATGGGCGATGTTGGCGAAGGGGCCGCCATGGATGAAGGCGAGATTGTTTTCCAGCGTCTGCACCAGATTCGGCTTGATGGCGTCCCGGAGCAACGCCGCCATCGCCCCGTGGGCCCTGAGGTCGCGGGCGAAGACCGGCGTCCTGCCGTCGCTCTTGTAGCCGATGACGATGCGGCCCAGCCGTTCCTTGAGGTCCTCCAGATCCCGGGCCAGACAGAGGATGGCCATGACTTCCGAGGCCACCACGATATCGAAGCCATCCTCGCGCAGATAGCCGTTGGGGGTCCCCCCCAGCCCGACGACGATGTGCCGCAGGGCGCGGTCGTTCATGTCCACCACCCGCTTCCACTGGATGCGCCGGGGATCGATGCCCAGCGCATTGCCATGGCTGATGTGATTGTCGATCAGGGCCGCGAGCAGGTTGTGGGCCACGCCGATGGCGTGGAAGTCGCCGGTGAAATGGAGATTGATGTCCTCCATCGGCACCACCTGGGCATGGCCGCCACCGGCCGCGCCGCCCTTGACGCCGAAGCAGGGTCCGAGCGAGGGCTCGCGCAGGCAGATGAGCGCCTTCCTGCCGATGCGGTTGAGAGCATCGCCGAGGCCGACGGTGGTGGTGGTCTTGCCCTCCCCCGCCGGCGTCGGGCTGATCGCCGTCACCAGGATCAGCTTGCCGTCCGGCCGGTCTTCGAGGCCATGGATGAAGTCGAGGTCGAGCTTGGCCTTGTAATGGCCGTAAGGGTCCAGCTGCTGGGCGGGAATGCCGAGCCTGTCCCGGGCCAGATCGATGATGGGCAGCAGCTTGGCCTGACGGGCGATTTCGATGTCGGACATTCGGTCTCCTGGGGCGATGACGATGGGGCCAGACCGGCGCTATCCGGTAGCACCGGCCGCAGACAGGGGCGGAATTCTAGCAAGACCGGGCCGCCGGCTCGGTCGCTGGCCGGATTCGCGGCCAGAATGGCCGCCGGCATCAGCGCGGCGGACGCTCCACGCCGGGCGGACCGTGGGCCAGGAAATCGGCCCAGGCCCGATCGACCCGGGCCCGGTAGGCCTGCCGGAAATGTTCCACCGAAAAGCGGCGGGCATTGTCGCGGCAGGTGACAGGCTCGTAGCGGTCAGACTCCGCCTCGAACCGACGGATGGCGGCGCGGATGGCCTCCGCCGACTGCTGGCCGAAAAACAGCCCGCTCGGTCGCGGCTGGTCGGGCCCGCGCACCGTCTCCAGGGCGCCGCCACGCCCGTAGGCGATAACCGGCGTGCCACAGGCCTGGGCCTCGACCGGCAGGATGCCGAAATCCTCTTCCGCCGCGAAGACGAAGGCGCGGGCCCGCTGCAGGTAGTCGCGCAAGACCGCGAACGGCTGATGGCCCAGGAGATGCACATTGGCGCCGGCCTTGCGGCGGATCCTGGCCATTTCCGGCCCATCGCCGATGACCACCAGGGTCCTGTCGGGCAAGCCGGCAAACGCCTCGACGATCAGATCCAGGCGCTTGTAGGGCACCAGCCGGGAAGCGGCCAGGTAGAAATCGTCCTTGGCCTCCCGCAGCGGGAAGGCATCGACATCGACCGGCGGGTACAACACCTCGGCCGGTCGCCGGTAGACGCGCCAGATGCGCCGGGCGATGAAGGCCGAATTGGCCAGGAACAGATCAACCCCGTTGGCGGTGCGCAGGTCCCACAACCGCAGCCGGTGCAGCATCCACCTCACCGGCCAGGTGCGCAGCCCCCGATCCAGCCCTGCCTGGCGCAGGTACTGGTGCTGGAACTCCCAGGCGTAGCGCATGGGCGAGTTGACGTAGCTCACGTGCAGCTGCTCGGGGCCGACGATGACACCCTTGGCGACGGCATGGCAGTTGGACAGGATCAGATCGTAGGCGCCGAGGTCGTGCTGCTCCACCGCCAGCGGCATCAGCGGCAGGTAATGACGGAAACGGGAGCGGGCGAAGGGCAGCTGCTGGATGAAGGTCACCTGCGGTGACTTGCCCTGCAGGAAGGCGCGTTCCGCCTCCGGCACGAAATCGACCACGGCGAAGATGTCGGCCTCCGGGAAGCAGGCCAGCATCTGCTCCAGTACCCGCTCGGAGCCGGCATAGGCGGCCAGCCATTCGACGACGATGGCAACTTTCATGGCGATGGAGGGCAGGGGAAATCCGCAGCGGCAATCGCTGGCAAGCCTATCATGTCATGCACCGGCCCCGGCGATACCGGCCATCACCCGCGCGGCGACCCGGTCCCAGTCGAACCGGCGCGCGCGACGCAATCCCCGCGCCCGCAGGTCCGCCAGCCATGCGGTGCGGGTCACCGACTGCAGGACGGCCACGAAATGGTCTTCATCGTCGGGATCGAAATAGGCCACGGCATCGCCGCCGACTTCCGGCAGGGCCGTCCGGTTGCTGCACAGGACCGGCGTCCCGGACGCCATCGCCTCCACGACCGGCAGGCCGAAGCCCTCGTAGCGCGAAGGCATGACCAGCGCCAGGGCGCCACGATACAGCGCCGGCAGATCCGCCTCCGGTACCGGACCGAGCGGCACGACCGGCGCCGTGACGGCCAGTTCGGCCACGAGGCGGCGCAGCCCGTCCGACAGGTCGCCGGTCAGCAGCAGATCCGCCTCCCGCCAGATGCCGCTGGCGGCATAGGCGCGCAGCAGACCCGCCACATTCTTGTGCGGCTTGCGATTGCCGACATACAGCAGATAGGGCCGCCGGTGGTCCCGGCACGGCCCGTCCGGGGAAAACGCCGGGCTGACGCCGTTACCCGCGATCACGATCCGCCCGGGCGGCAGGCCCGCCCAGTCGGCGATGCGCTGCCGGGAAAAATCCGAGACGGTCAGGACGAGGTCCGCGCGGTGCAGGGCCGGTCTCAGCACCGCCCGATAGTAGGCCTGCTTGACGAGCGAGCGTTCCTCCGGCACTTCCAGGTGGATCAGGTCGTGCAGGGTGAGGGAAAACGGGCATGGCCACCCCAGCGGCGCGTTGAAGCCCGGCGAGAAGAAATGTCCGGGCCGCCGCGCCCGCAAGGCACGGCGGAGGCGCCAGGGATCGGCGATGTCCAGCGGCCGGCCCGGCAGGCGCAGCGGCGTCATGCCGCAGCGCCGCGCCACCTCGCCCGCGAACCGGCCAATGCCGTGCGGGCCCAGCCAGCGATCGTCGTAGAGTATCGTCATCAACCTGAATCCATCACCATCCGCAAAGCCGCCTTGCCGCGTGTCCCGGCCCCGCCGTCACCGGCTGGCGCTGACGGGCGATCGTCGGCACGGAACGAAGGCAAGGCACAAGGATAAAACAGTTGTGCCGCCGACCCGGCGGGGCGCCGCGCGAATCTCCGTTCCCGATGGCGGCAACCGGCACTTGACGAAGTCCACACGCTGATGGATAAAGCCCGCCCGCAACCTTGCCCCCTCGCCGTCATTGCCACCCGGAGGCCTGCCCGTGACCCGCAACCTGCAATACCTGCCGATGGCCTTGGCCGTTGTTCTCGCCCTGAACGGGAGCGCCTGCCAGCGATTGGGGGGCGCCTCCCTGCGCGACAAGGTCACCGTCAGGGACGAGGCAACCGTGGCGCCGTTGCCCAGACAGGCACCGGCGACGGTCTACGTGGCCGACTTCCGCCTGGACACGGCCGATTTCCAGGGCGACCAGGGTGTGCGCGGCGCCCTGCCGGGCCGGCTGGCCGATGGCGCACTGGACGGAGTCGGCGAGCGGCTGCCCAAGCCGCTGACCACCACGGACCCGTCGGCCAAGGCAGCCGGGATCGTCGAAACGCTGGCCACCGCCCTGGTTCAGGACCTGCGGGACCAGGGCGTTCCCGCCGAACGCCTGCCCACGGGGACATTGCCGCGCAGCGGCTGGCTGATCAGCGGCCGGTTCGTGGACGTGGACGAGGGCAACCGCATCCGCCGTGCGGCCCTCGGCTTCGGACAGGGTGCCTCGCAGATGCAGGTGGAAGTGGGCCTGAGCGACCTCTCGGACTCCGACCCCACCCGACCCTTTGCCGTATTCGGTACCGTCAAGCAGCATGGCGAGACGCCAGGCGCGGCGGTAACGCTGAATCCCTACGCCGCCGCCGCCAAGTTCGTCATGGAAAAAAACGCCTCCGACAAGGACGCACGCAAGACCGCCGCCGAGATCACCGAAGAACTCGTCCGGTACCGCGACCAGGTGCGCGGCGGGGCATCCCGCTGACCTCTGCGCGATCCCGCGGGTCGGGGGGAAACCTTACAGTACAATAACGCGGCCGCGGGCCCTCGCGCCCGCCCCGTCACTCAGGAGAAATCGTCCATGGCCTCTCGCGGCGTCAACAAAGTCATTCTGGTCGGCAACCTCGGCGCCGACCCGGAAGTTCGCACCTCCCCCAACGGCAGCGTCATCGCCAATCTCAGGCTGGCTACCGGTGAAACCTGGAAGGACCAGCAGGGCAACCTGCAGGAACGCACCGAATGGCATCGCATCGTCATGTTCGGTCGCACGGCGGAAATCGCCCGCGACTACCTGCGCAAGGGCAGCAAGCTGTACCTGGAAGGCCGGCTGCAAACCCGCAAGTGGCAGGACAAGGACGGCCGCGACCAGTACACGACCGAAATCGTCGCCCAGGAATTCCAGATGCTCGACCGCGCCAGCGGCGAGTCTCCCCAACGCCAGGGCGGGGGCTTCGGCGACTACAACGGGCGCCAGGGTGGCGGCTATGCGCAGGCGCCGCAACAGCCTCCTGCCGCCAATCCGTCCTACCCGCCCAGCGGCGGTGGCGGCAGTGGCATGGATATCGATTTCGACGACGACATCCCGTTCTAGACCCGGCCATATTCATAGCTGTAAACAAGATCCCGGTAGGCCATGTGCCTACCGGGTGGACCGAGCGGCCGGCGAGGATCCGGGCCCGATGGCACCCGAAACCCACGACTACCCAAGCGTTCGCCATCCCTGCGGGCGAGCCCTGCCCATCCTGGAGCAACATCCATGAAGTGCCGCATCTGCGGGAACGCATCCGACAACCCGGTGTTCGGCGTCCGGGAAATGCTGATGGGAACCCGGGAGCGCTTTGCCTATTTCCAGTGCAGCCAGTGCGGTTGCCTGCAGATCGATGATTACCCGGCCAACCTGGCCGACTACTACCCTGACGATTACTACTCGTTCGAGCAGGGCGAACGCCAACCGCAGGGCATCGACAGGCGGCTCAAGGACACCCGGGATCGCTGGATACTGTTCAACCCTGGCCTGGTCGGCCGGCTCTGCGCCGCCCTGAAACCCACCGGCGACATCGCCAAACTGCGGGGACTGGGGCTGGACCTCGACGCGCGGATCCTCGACGTCGGCTGCGGGGCGGGCCATTTCCTGACGCGGCTGCACCAGCTCGGCTTCCGCGATCTCACCGGCATCGATCCCTATCTGGATCGGGACCGCCAGCCGGTGCCCAGGCTCAGGCTGCTGAAAACCGACCTCGCCTCCCTCAGCGGCACTTATGACCTGATCCGCCTGAACCACTCCCTGGAGCACATGCCGCGGCAGGCCGAGCAGCTGGCCGGGATCGCCGCGCACCTGAAGCCGGGTGGCTGCTGCCTGATCAGCGTTCCGCTGGTGACGTCACATGCCTGGGACCATTACGGCACGGACTGGGTGCAGCTGGATGCGCCGCGGCATCTCTACCTGCATAGCGAAGCAAGCCTGAAAAGGCTTGCCAGCGCCGCGGGTCTGGCGCTGCTCAGAGTCATCCACGATTCGACGGCCTTCCAGTTCTGGGGCAGCGAACTCTACCGCCAGGATATCGCCCTGCGGGAGGCCAGGCAGACCGGCCGGCGGCCCGTTTCCCGGAAAATGCTGCGCCGCTACAAGCAACAGGCGGCGCGACTCAACCGCGAGCAGCGGGGCGACGCCGCAACCTTCTGCTTCCGCAAGGTCGCGGCAGCCCCGGCGTCCACGCCGCAGGCAACGCCGCCGCCGAAACCGTCATCCGCCGGGAATCCGCCCGCTTGACCCTGGCGCCCGCGGATCGCGGGCGCCAGGCCCTGCATCCACCAACCGTCCCGGCACCACCGCCGATCTGTTCCGCTACGTCGACCATCCGCATGTTCCAGCAACCCTCGCTGCCGCAGGAGCGCGGCAACACGCCGTCCTTTCATCCGCAATACCGTCCCGACATCGATGGCCTGCGGGCCCTGGCCGTTCTGGCGGTCGTCATCTTCCATGCCTTCCCGCTGGCATTGCCGGGAGGCTTCATCGGCGTCGATGTGTTCTTCGTCATTTCCGGCTTCCTGATCACGCTCATCCTGCTGGAGAATCTGGCGCGCAGGCAGTTCAGCCTGTCCGGCTTCTATCGGCGCCGCATCCTGCGCATTTTTCCCGCCCTGACAATCGTGCTGCTGGCCACGCTGCTGGCCGGCTGGTTCATGCTGCTGGATGACGAGTACCGGCAACTCGGCAAGCACACGCTCGCCGGAGCCGGGTTCGCGCTCAACTTTGTCCTGCGTTCGGAGGCCGGCTACTTCGACACCAGCAGCGAGGCCAAGCCGCTGCTGCATCTCTGGTCGCTCGGCATCGAGGAGCAGTTCTATCTCGGCTGGCCCCTGATCGTCTGGCTGACGTGGCGCAGGAAGGCCCTGTTTCCCTGGGTCTGCCTGACCCTCCTGGCGCTGTCCTTCGGCAACAACATCCTGCGGGTGCAGGGCAATGCCGTCGCGACCTTCTTCAATCCGCTATCGCGGGCCTGGGAGCTGCTGACAGGCGCCATGCTGGCCTATGCGCAAACGCGCGTCGCCACGGGCAAGCCGCTGGGCAATGGCGGCATCCTGCCCGGCATGGCGGGTCCGCTGGCCGCAAACCTGCTGTCGCTGCTGGCGCTGGCCGCGCTGTTCGCGGGATGCCTGCTGGTTCGCCCGGGCCAGCACTTTCCCGGCTGGCAGGCGCTGGTACCCGTCGCAGGCACGGCGCTGCTGATCGCAACCGGGCCCTCCGCCTGGGTCAACCGGAAACTGCTGGCGACGCCGCTGCTGGTCTGGTTCGGGCTGATCAGCTACGCCCTGTATCTGTGGCACTGGCCGTTGCTGTCGTTCAGCTGGCTGTATGGTGGCCAGGCCCCCGAACCGGCGATCCGTCTGGCTCTGGTCGCGCTGGCCATCGGACTCGCCTGGCTCACCACCCGTCATGTGGAATGGCCCATCCGCCGCGCCGCGGCGGCGCGGCGCAATAGCCTGCGCCTGCTGGCCGGCATGATGGCCACCGCGCTGGTCGGCGGCCTGGTGTTGTGGCGGCAGGGCTTTCCCGCGCGTCTGGGCCAGCCATCGCTGGCCGACCAGAAGCTGGATCACCGCTTCTGTCTGGCGGCGGTGCGAAAGCAGGGCTACTGCGAGTTCGGCACGCCGACAGCCGGCAAGGCCCTGCTGCTGTACGGCGACAGCTACGCCTTTCACCTGGCCAAGGCGCTGGAACAGGCGGCGGGCGGTCGGTACCGCATGTTCCTGGTATGGAGCCCTACCTGCTTTTTCGGCATGGCGCTGCGGCCACCCGGCCACGCGGAGGAAACCTGCGATGCGCGCCGGCGGCTGCTGGGCGAGCTGAAGCTGCCGCCCCTGCAGGCCACCATCCACGCGCAGTTCTGGCGAGCCTACGGCCTCGACAGCGTCCCGGCCATCCGCTCCGCCATGACCGACGCCCTGATGGATTTCCGGCTCAAGCCAGCCAGAACCGTCATCGTCGGCCCGACCCCCAATATCAACCTCCGCTGCGGACTGGCCCTGCACTATCCGGGCGTCGCTCCGAAATCGGCGAGCTGCATGGACAATCTGGATATCGAGAACCACGACTACCAGGCACGCTTTGCCAGCGCGCTGGCGGAACTGCCGCTGCCGCCCGGGGCGCGCTGGGTCTACCCCATGAAGACCCTGTGTCCCGGCCAGCCCAGCCACTGCACGCTGATCGAACATGACAAGGTCTACTACCACGACAACTCGCACCTGACCGAGGCCGGAGCGGCCCGGATCATGCCCGAACTCCTTCAGGCCATCGAAGGTCCCTGACCCGGCACGTGACACGACCCGAGCATGGGCTTGTTCGCCGGAGCGGGCGCAATGGTGCGATGGCGCGGTCGTGCGACGGGGGGACACGTCCGCATGCTCTGCCGAGGGAACGGCCGGAGAACCGACCGATACGCCTGCCGGCCGCCGGGCAGCCTCCCGCTGTGTCGGCCCTTGATTTTTGGCCGTCGAGCTTCAATCATGGCCATCCTGACATTGACTAATCGAGTATGAAACCATGCGCATTCTGCTGTTTCTGCTGACCAACGCGGCGGTCCTGCTGCTGATCAGCATCGTCTTTCATGTTCTGGGACTGGGCGATTTCCTGCATCAGCGGGGGGTTCCCCTGAGCCTGGACCAGCTGCTGATTTCCTCGGCGGTGATCGGCATGAGCGGGTCCTTCATCTCGCTGATGATGTCGAAGTGGATGGCCAAGCAGTCCATGGGCGTGCATGTCATCGAGCAGCCCGGCAACGCAACCGAGCAATGGCTGGTGGATACCATCGCCCGGCAGGCACGGCGGCTGAACATCGGCATGCCGGAAGTCGGCGTCTTCGACAGCCCCGATCCCAATGCCTTCGCCACCGGCATGAGCAGGAACGCTTCGCTGGTGGCCGTCAGCACCGGCCTGCTGCAGCGCATGAATGCCGATGAGGTGGAAGCGGTGCTGGGCCACGAAATGAGCCATGTGGCCAACGGCGACATGGTGACCATGGGTCTGTTGCAGGGCGTGGTGAACACCTTTGTCTATTTCTTCGCCAGCATCGCCGGCTACCTGGTCGACCGGGTGCTGCTGCGCTCCGGGGACGACGAGCGCGGCTACGGCTATGGACCCGGCTACTACATCACACAGATGGTGGCGCAAGTCCTGCTGTCGATCCTGGCCACCATGATCGTCATGTGGTTCTCGCGCCGCCGTGAATTCCGCGCCGACGCAGGTGGTGCGGAGCTGGCCGGCCGCGGCAAGATGATCGATGCGCTGCGTGCCCTGCAGCGGGCCCACGAGCCGGCCGACCTGCCCGGCGAGCTGGCGGCGTTCGGCATCAATGGCGGCATCTCGTCCGGCTTCCAGCGCCTGTTCCTGAGCCACCCGCCGCTGGAGGAACGCATCGCCGCCCTGCAGAACGGCCGCTGATCGCCATGCGGACCCGCGCCCGGCCAGAACGAGGCCAGACCGGCGCGGCCGCGCCTCACCCGGTGGCCGGCGGACCGGAACGCCATCGCCCCCCCTTTCCCGAACCGACACGGACATCATGATCCCCACATCGACGACTGCCCCCGCCCGCGGCGGGTTCTCCGAGCTGGTGGACTGGGGCGTACTGAAGGTTTCCGGCGACGATGCCGGCCACTTCCTGCAGGGTCAGGCCACCACCGACGTGCTGGCCCTGGCCAGCGGGACACTCGGCTGCGGCGCCTTCTGCACGCCCAAGGGCCGGGTAGTGGCCAACTTCCGCATCGCCCGCGCGGACGATGGCTACCGCCTGCTGCTGGCCGCCGAGCTCGCCGAGCCGCTGCGGGAGCGGCTCCAGCGCTACGTGCTGCGCGCCAGGGTCACGCTGGAAAACCTGACCGGACCGGCGCGGGTGTGGGGTTTCTTCGGCGGAAACACATCCCTGCCGGCCGGTCTGGGCTGGCCGCTGAGCGACGGCAGCGATCGCCATCTGGCGATTCTGGCGGCGGACCAGTCGCCACCCGGCGAACCATTGCCTGCGGATGCCTGGCGGCTGGCGGACATCGAGGCCGGCTTTGCACGGATCCTGCCGGCAACCGGCGAGGAATTCCTGCCGCAGATGCTCAACCTGGACCGGATGGGTGGTATCGGCTTCAGCAAGGGTTGTTACACAGGGCAGGAAATCGTCACCCGCACCCACTATCTGGGACAGCTGAAACGACGACTGTTCCGCTTCCGGGTCGAGGGCTGCGAATGCCTACCGCCGGGCGCGCCGATCCTGGACACCGCGGGGGACGAGCCCCGCTCCGCCGGGCAGGTGGTGAACGCCTGCCCGGCGCCCGCGGGCGGCAGCATCGGGCTGGCCGTGATCGCGCTCGAATTCGCCGGCCAGCCCGGGCTGCGGCTGGCCGATGCCGAGGGTGCGCCGGTCCGCCTGGAACCTCTGGTGGACGACGACCGGCCCTGACGGCCGGCAGCGTTCCCGCTGGTATGTTCAGGCCATCAGCATCGCGTCCTGGAGGCGGCGGATCTCGTCGCGCAGACGGGCGGCTTCCTCGAACTCCAGATCCCGCGCAGCGGCGTACATCCGCTCTTCCAGCTGCCTGATCAGCCTGGCGGCCTCGGCCGGCTTGACCGACCGATAGTCGGGAGGCGGCTCGGCCACTCTGGCGCGACTCTTCTTCTGCGCCGCCCCGAGCGAGCCCGGGATGGGCAGTTCCAGGATATCCGTCACCCGCTTGACGATGCCGGTCGGCACCAGGCCCATGCGGCGGTTGTAGTCCTCCTGCCTGGCACGGCGGCGCTCGGTCTCGGCCAGCGCCCGCTCGATCGAACCGGTCACCCGGTCGGCATAGAGGATGGCCTTGCCGGCAACATTGCGCGCCGCGCGGCCGATGGTCTGGATCAGGGACGAGGTCGAGCGCAGGAAGCCCTCCTTGTCGGCATCGAGGATGGCGACCAGCGAGACTTCGGGGATGTCCAGCCCTTCGCGCAGGAGGTTGATGCCCACCAGGACATCGAACTTGCCCAGCCGCAGGTCGCGGATGATCTCCACCCGCTCGACGGTTTCGACATCCGAATGCAGGTAGCGCACGGCGATGTCGTGCTCGAACAGGTACTCGGTCAGATCCTCGGCCATGCGCTTGGTCAGGGTGGTGACCAATACCCGCTCGCTCCTGCGCACCCGCTCGCGGATTTCCGACAGCATATCCTCCACCTGGGTCAGGGCCGGGCGGATGTCCACCACCGGGTCCAACAGCCCGGTCGGTCGCACGACCTGTTCGACCACCGCGCCGGAGTGCCTGAGCTCATAGGGACCCGGCGTGGCCGAGATGTAGATGCGCTGCGGCGATCGCGCCTCGAACTCCTCGAATTGCAGCGGCCGGTTATCCAGCGCCGAGGGCAGCCGGAAGCCGTAGTCGACCAGCGTTTCCTTGCGCGAACGGTCACCCCGGTACATGGCGCCGAGCTGCGGGATGGTGACATGGCTCTCGTCCACCACCAGCAGGGCGTCGGGCGGCAGGTAATCGAACAGGGTCGGCGGCGCCTCGCCCGGCGCACGCCCCGAAAGGTAGCGGGAGTAGTTCTCGATACCCGAGCAGTAGCCGACCTCCAGCATGATTTCCAGATCGAACAGCGTGCGCTGCTCCAGGCGCTGGGCCTCGACCAGCTTGTGCTGCTCGCGCAGCTCGCCGAGGCGCGCGCGGAGATCCAGCTTGATCTGGTCGATGGCATCGAGAATCTTCTCGCGCGGGGTGACGTAGTGCGTCTTGGGGTAGACGGTATAGCGGGCGATGCGGGAGAGGATTTCACCGGTCAGCGGATCGAACAGCGACAGCCGCTCGATCTCGTCGTCGAACAGTTCGATGCGCAGCGCCTCGCGCTCGGATTCCGCCGGATAGACATCCACCACCTCGCCGCGTACCCGGTAGGTCGCGCGCCGCAGCTCGGTGTCGTTGCGGGTGTACTGCAATTCCGCCAGGCGACGCAGCAGGGTGCGCTGCTCGATCATGTCGCCCCGGACCAGGTGCAGCACCATGCTGAAATAGGAGGCCGGCTCGCCCAGGCCGTAAATGGAGGAAACGGTCGCGACGATGATGGTGTCGCGCCGCTCGATCAGTGCCTTGGTGGCGGACAGGCGCATCTGCTCGATGTGCTCGTTCAGCGAGGCGTCCTTCTGGATGTAGGTGTCGGAAGACGGCACATAGGCTTCCGGCTGGTAGTAGTCGTAGTACGAGACGAAATACTCGACGGCGTTTTCCGGGAAGAACTCCTTCATCTCGCCGTACAGCTGGGCCGCCAGGGTCTTGTTGGGCGCCAGGATCAGCGTGGGCCGCTGTTCGCGGGCGATGACGTTGGCGATGGTGAAGGTCTTGCCGGAGCCGGTCACGCCCAGCAGGGTCTGATGCAGCAGCCCGTCGTGCAGGCCTTCGATGAGCTGGCGGATGGCCTCCGGCTGGTCGCCCGACGGCTGAAAGCGGCTGTGCAGGGCGAATTTTTTTCCCTTGGCAGGATTCAGGGGCAGGCTCTCATCGAGTATCATTTTTTGCGGCATCGTTTCCGCCCTCATCCTGTGATTTTCCCCGACATCATGAATAAGACCCTGTCCGATCGCGTCCTGTCCATCAAGCCCTCCCCTACCCTGGCGGTAACCGCCAGAGCCGCGGCCATGCGGGCCGCGGGCAAGGATATCGTCGGCCTGGGCGCGGGCGAACCGGATTTCGACACGCCCGAGCATATCAAAGCGGCCGCGATCAAGGCGATCCAGGACGGGTTCACCAAATACACCGCCGTCGACGGCACGCCCGGCCTCAAGAAGGCGATCGTCGCCAAGTTCAAGCGGGAGAACGGTTTCGATTACGATACCCGTCAGGTGCTGGTGTCCTGCGGCGGCAAGCAGAGCTTCTACAACCTGGCCCAGGCCCTCCTGAATCCCGGCGACGAGGTCATCATTCCGGCGCCCTACTGGGTGTCCTATCCGGACATGGTGCTGCTGGCCGGCGCCCGGCCGGTCATCGTCGAGGCACCGCAGTCGCAGCGTTTCAAGATCACCCCGGACCAGCTGGAGCGGGCCATCACCGCCAGGACGCGGCTGGTGGTCATCAACAGCCCCTCCAATCCCAGCGGCATGGCCTATACCGAGGCAGAGCTGAAGGCGCTGGGCGACGTGCTGCGCCAGCACCCGGACATCATCGTCGCCACCGACGACATGTACGAGCACATCGTCTGGAACGGCCGCTTCATCAACATCCTCAACGCCAACCCCGACCTGTACGAGCGGACCATGGTGCTCAACGGGGTGTCCAAGGCCTACTCCATGACCGGCTGGCGCATCGGCTACGCGGCGGGACCGGCCTGGCTGATCGAGGCCATGACCAATATCCAGTCGCAGAGCACCTCGAACCCCACCTCGATCTCGCAGGTCGCCGCGGAAGCCGCGCTCAACGGCGATCAGGGCTTCATCGGCGACATGCTGAAGGCCTTCCGGGAGCGGCACGACTATGTGGTCCGCGAGCTGAACGGCATCGCCGATGTGGACTGCCTGGAGACCGACGGCACCTTCTACGTGCTGCCCGACGTCAGCCGGGTCATCCGGCGCCTGCCCGGCATCGACGACGATCTGGGTCTGTCGGAATTCCTCATCGAGCAGGGTGGCGTCGCCGTGGTGCCGGGCTCGGCCTTCGGTGCCGAGGGCCACATCCGCCTGTCCATCGCCACCAGCATGGCCAACCTCGAAAAGGCCATGACCCGCATCAGGGCAGCGCTGACCTGAGACGCCACCGGGGCGGGTTTCCCGGCCTGGGAAACCCGCCCCGCGCGCTGCCGTCAACCCAGCTTCAGGCCGGACAGGTAGGCCTTGAAGCTCTCCCGCAGTTCCTCGTGCTTGAGGCCCTGTTCGACCGTGGCCATCAGGTAACCAAGCTTCGAGCCGCAGTCATACCGCTTGCCCTCGAATTCATAGGACAGTACCGGCTCGTCCTTGAGCAGCATGGCGATCGCGTCGGTGAGCTGGATCTCGCCGCCGGCGCCGCGCTGGACCTTGTTCAGCCGCTCGAAGATGCCCGGCGTCAGGATGTAGCGCCCCACCACCGCCTGGCTGGATGGCGCGTCCTCCGGCTTCGGCTTTTCGACAATGCCGTTCAGCTTGCCGAGTCCGGGACGGATGTCCTCCGCCTTGACGATGCCGTAGCTCTGGGTTTCCGAAGGGTGGACCCGCTCGGTGCCGAGCACGGAACACTGCCATTCCTCGAACACCTCGACCATCTGCCTGAGGCAGCCGCGCGGGCCATCGTCGATCATGTCGTCGGCCAGGATCACGGCGAAGGGCTCGTCGCCGATGACGGCCGCCGCACAGTTGACGGCATGCCCGAGGCCCAGCGCCTCGGCCTGGCGGATATACACACAGGTGACGCCCGGCGGCACGATGTCCTGCAGTGCCTTCAGCGTCTCGGTCTTGCCGCGGGTCGCCAGTTCCGTTTCCAGCTCGTAGGCCTTGTCGAAATGGTCCTCGATGGCCCGCTTGGTCCGGCTGGTCACGAAAACCAGGGTATCGATGCCGGCGGCGACCGCTTCCTCGACCGCATACTGGATCAACGGTTTGTCGACGATCGGCAGCATCTCCTTGGGGCTGGCCTTGGTGGCCGGCAGGAATCGGGTACCCAGACCCGCAACGGGGAAGACGGCCTTTCTGACGGTTTTTTTCATGCGTGTGGCTCCTTGTTGGACAGGGTGATGAGTTGCCTTGCGGCCAGGTAGCGGACGACCTGCCAGGCGCAGTCATCCAGGGTATCGCGCCCGGTATGCACGACGATCTCCGGGGCGAGCGGCGCCTCGTAGGGAGAGGAGATGCCGGTGAATTCCGGGATGGCGCCTTGCCGCGCCTTGTGGTACAGCCCCTTGACGTCGCGCTGCTCGCAGACCTCCAGCGGGGCATCGCAGTGGACCTCGATGAACTCGCCGGCAGGCAGCAGCGACCGGATACCGTCCCGATCCCGGCGAAAAGGCGAGATGAAGGCGGTGATGACGATCAGGCCGGCATCCGCCATCAGCTTGCTCATCTCGCCGATGCGGCGGATGTTTTCCTGCCGGTCGACGGCGCTGAAGCCCAGATCACGGCAGAGACCGTGTCTGACGTTGTCGCCATCGAGGACATAGGTTCTGCAGCCGTCCCGGAACAGCAGTTCCTCGACCCGATGGGCCAGCGTGGACTTGCCGGCTCCTGACAGGCCGGTGAACCAGAGGACGAAGCTTCTGTGGCCATTCTGGGCCTCGCGCGCCTGACGGCTGACGTGGCCGGCATGCCACCGGATATTCTGTAGTGTGCTCATGCGGTTATCGGGGAATGGGGTTTCACGCACAGAAAAGGCCCCTGGCGGGGCCCCTCCCGGGCGGGATGCATCGTCAGCGGGTGGCCCGGGTTCCGGCCGTCGCGCCACCGTGGCCCGCCGATGCGGAAACATCGGTCGTCCAGGCCAGGCGACACTGGTCGAAGGGCGGAAGCGGCGTCGACGACAGCCTGGACATGCGGTTCTCCGGATCAGCGATGGTGTTGGGTGAACAGACCCGGCCGAACCTCAACCGGAACCTTCCCGGCTGACGTCCTGTTCGAGGGTCGTCACGCTCAGGGCGGCAAAGGGACCGACCGGGCGTATCGAGCCCCAATATTGGCAGGACGGGCAACGCCAGTAAAGTTCGGAGGCGTCGAAACCGCACTGCTCGCACTGGAACTGTTGCGTGTCCGCCATGATATCGTTCAGCAGGGCGCTCAGGCGACGCAGCTTGCCCGAACCATGCTGACTGTCCGCCGCCAGCAGGGCCAGTGCCCGCGCCACCGCAAGCGGTTCGGGGTGCGCCTCGAGAATGGGCAGCAGGTAATCCACCGCCGCCATGATGCCCTCGACATGCTGCAGCCGCTCGGCCCGGGCCACGGCAGCCGACACGATGCCGTAGTCGGCGTAGAGCTGCCCGTAGTAATCCAGCAGTTCCCGGCCCTGGCCAAGACGATCGGCGCACAGGCTGATCAGGGGCAGCACGACCGAGAGGTAGGCCGGATCCTGGCGCTCGATGTCCTTCAGCGTCTGCAACGCCTTCAGGTGTTCGCCGTTGCCAAGTTCCAGGCGGCCCTTGGCGATGCTGGCCCGCACCGAGCCGGGATCGTCCTCCAGCGCCCGGGAGAGATAGTCCCGCGCGTCCTTGAGCCGATGTTCGGCCATCGCCTCTTCCGCCAGCTCGCAGAGAAAATGGGCGACCGTCTCGCCAAACCGCGGCTTGCTCTGCCGGCGCAGGTCGGTGACGCAGGCGATGGCCCGCAGCCAGTCCCGTTGCTGCTGGTAGATCTGCAGCAGGCGCTGCAACGCGACCTTGCCATGGGAACCGCTCCTGGCAAGCTCGGTGAAGATGGACTCGGCGCGGTCAAGCAGCCCGGAACGCATGTAGTCGATGCCCAGCTCATGGCTGGCGCGGGCCCGCTGTATGGGCGTCAGGCCAGGTTCCTGCAGCAGCTTGGCATGAATCTCGATTGCCTTTTCGACCTCGCCACGGCGACGAAAGAGGTTGCCCAGCGTGATGTGGGTTTCCATCCGCTCGGCATCCTGCTCCAGGATCTCGGCGAGCGCTGCGATGGCCTTGTCGGTCTTCTCGTCCAGCAGGTAGTTCAGGCCACGACGGTAGGCCTGGGTCAGGGGATGGGAGAAATTGGTCCGATACTGGTGGAGGTAGTGCCGACGGGCGGCATACCAACCCGAGGCTGCCGCCACCGGCAGGAGCAGGGCCGTGAGTTCCTGCACCGACACGGGAGCTTCAGCCGAATCCGGAGGAGGCGGCGGACAGACGCCGCGGACAGAAAAAAGCCATGCCCTGGATCCACGGATTCAGCGGCATGGCCCTGCAATCGCTGTTGCGGCCCGCAGGCAGGCCGGGTTCAGCCAAGGGATTACTGGAAACCCTCATTGACCCTGTCCCTCAGTCCCTTGCCAGGCTTGAAGTGCGGTACGTAGCGTGAGTCCAGCTGGACCCGGGTCCCCGTCTTGGGATTGCGGCCCAGTCGCGGCGGACGGAATCGGATGGAGAAGCTGCCGAAACCGCGTATCTCGATGCGATTGCCCACGGCAAGGGCCTCGGCCATGTGCTCGACGATACCCTTGACGGCCAGTTCGATATCCTTGGGGAGAATGTGCGGATAACGTTCGCCCAATGAATGGATGAGGTCGGATTTCGTCACGATAAATCCCTTTCTGTCGGGAGGAGCCCGAAGACCCCTCCCGCCGGTCGCAACTTACTTGTTTTCCATCTGCTCCTTGAAGATGTCGCCCAGGGTCGGCATGGCCGAAGAGGCCTGATCCGAATAGCCCCTGATGGCGGCCGCCTCGTCATCCTGATCCTTGGCCTTGATGGACAGGGTGATGGCCTTGTTCTTCTTGTCCACGCCCATGAACTTGGCTTCGATCTCGTCGCCGACGTTCAGCTGGGTGCGGGCATCCTCGACGCGATCACGGGAGATCTCCGAGGCGCGCAGATAGCCCTCGACGCTCTCGGCCAGGGTGATGACGGCACCCTTGGCGTCGACTTCCTTGACAATGCCCTTGACCATGTCGCCCTTCTCGTGGGTGGCCAGGTAGTTCTGGAACGGATCCTGCTCCAGCTGCTTGACACCCAGGGAGATGCGCTCGCGCTCCGGATCGATCGCCAGGATGACGGTCTCGACCTCGTCGCCCTTCTTGTAGTTGCGGATCGCTTCCTCACCCGGAATGTTCCAGGAAATGTCGGACAGATGCACCAGACCGTCAATGTTGCCTTCCAGGCCGATGAAGATGCCGAAGTCGGTGATCGACTTGATGGTGCCGGTGATCTTGTCGCCCTTGTTGTGGTTGGCGGCAAATTCGTCCCACGGATTGGCGCGGCACTGCTTCATGCCCAGCGAGATGCGGCGACGGTCCTCGTCGATATCGAGCACCATGACCTCGACCTCGTCACCCAGCTGCACCAGCTTGGACGGATTGACGTTCTTGTTGGTCCAGTCCATCTCGGAGACGTGCACCAGACCCTCGACGCCCTCTTCCAGCTCGACGAAGCAGCCATAGTCGGTGAGGTTGCTGACCTTGCCGAACAGCCGGGTGCCGGCCGGGTAGCGACGGGCGATGTTGAGCCAGGGATCCTCGCCCAGCTGCTTGAGCCCCAGGGAGACGCGGTTCTTCTCCTGGTCGTACTTGAGCACCTTGACCTGAAGTTCCTGGCCGATTTCCACCGCTTCGGAGGGATGACGCACGCGCTTCCAGGCCATGTCGGTGATGTGCAGCAGACCGTCGACGCCACCGAGATCGATGAAGGCACCGTAATCGGTGAGATTCTTGACCACACCGCTGATGATCGCGCCTTCCTTCAGGTTCTCGAGCAGCGCTTCCTTCTCGGCGCTGTACTCGGACTCGACCACCGCGCGGCGCGACAGCACCACGTTGTTGCGCTTCTGGTCGATCTTGATGACCTTGAACTCCAGGTCGCGGCCCTCGAGGTAGGTGGTGTCGCGCACCGGGCGCACATCCACCAGCGAGCCGGGCAGGAATGCACGCAGGGCACCGATGGCCACGGTAAAGCCACCACGGACCTTGCCGGTCAGGCGACCGACCACGGTCTCGTTCTCCTCGTGCGCCTTTTCGAGGTCGCCCCACGCCTTGAGACGCTTTGCCTTGTCGCGGGACAGGAGGGTGGCGCCCAGGCCGTCTTCCAGCAGTTCAAGGGTGCATTCGACGGTATCGCCCACCTGAACCTCGAGCTGGCCATCGGCGTCGAGGAACTGCCATTTCGGGATGACGCCCTCCGACTTCAGGCCGGCGTTGACGACGACCACATCCGGGCCGATATCGACGACCATTCCGCGGATGATGCTGCCTGGTCGCATTTCTGCCTGGGCCAGACTCTGTTCAAACAATTCAGCAAAGCTCTCGCTCATAAACTTTTCACGTTGCATCAGGTGCCCGGGGGGGGCCTGATTTTCGGTAGATTGGAAGATTCCGCCGGCTCAGCCGAGCCGGCGCCCCATGACCGCGGAACCCTCAGACGGGTGCCCTGACCAGCGCCAGCACCCGCTCGATGACCTGGTCGGCGCTGAGGTCGCTGGAATCGATCAGCAAGGCGTCGTCGGCCGCCACCAGGGGGGCCTCGGCCCGTTCCCGATCCCGTCGGTCACGCGCTTCGATGTCCGCAGTCAAGTCGGCAAGATTAACATCGAGACCTTTACCCTTCAACTGCTTATAGCGCCGGACCGCCCTGACTTCGGCGCTGGCGGTCAGGAAAACCTTGAACGGGGCATCCGTGAACACCACGGTACCCATGTCCCGGCCATCCGCCACCAGTCCTGGCGCGTGACGGAAGGCTTGCTGCTTGGCCAGCAGGGCGCGCCGCACCGGCCCCAGCGCGGCAACCCGGGAAGCGATGTTGCCGCAGGTCTCCGTGGCAATCTGGTCGGCGATGTCAATGCCGTCGAGCAGCACCCGCGGTGGTTCGTCGGCCGTGAACGCCAGCCGCATGTGTTCGGCAAGGCGGGTCACCGCCGGGACATCCTCCGGCGCGATACCGGCCCGGGTGGTCGCCACGGCCAGCGACCGGTAGATCGCCCCGCTGTCGAGAAAATGCCAGCCCAGCGCGCGCGCCACGGCCCGGCTGACCGTACCCTTGCCGGACCCGCTGGGTCCGTCGATGGTCAGGACGGGAATGCCCGCGCTCATGCCGATGGTCTGCCGTCGGATTCGATCGACAGCCCCAGGCGCCGGGCGATCTCGACAAAGGTCGGGAAGGAGGTGTTGACGTTCGCGCAATCACGGATGGTGATCGGCCCCTGCGCCCGCAAGCCGGCGATCGAAAACGCCATGGCGATACGGTGGTCGCCATGCGACTCGACTTCGCCGCCGGCCATCGGGCCACCCCGCAGCAGCATGCCGTCCGGCGTCGGGGTGGCATCCACCCCCAGCACGCGCAGACCATCGGCCATCACCTGGATGCGGTCGCTCTCCTTGACCCGCAATTCCTCGGCCCCGGTCAGCCGGGTCTCGCCTTCGGCGCAGGCAGCGGCGACGAACAGCACCGGGAATTCGTCGATGGCCAGCGGCACCAGCGCCTCGGGGATTTCGATGCCCCTGAGGTGGCTGGCGCGAATCCGGATGTCGGCGACCGGCTCGCCGCCGGCCTCGCGCGCATTCAGAATCTCGATGTCGGCCCCCATCAGCCTGAGGATGTCGATCACGCCGGTACGGGTCGGGTTGATGCCCACATGCTGCAGCGTGACATCCGCCCCGGGGGCGATGGCGGCACCGACCATGAAGAAGGCGGCGGAGGAAATGTCGCTGGGGACATCGACATCGCAGGCAGTGAGACGGCCGCCCGAAGCCAGCGACACCACCTCGCCCTCGCGCTGCACCGCATAGCCGAAGCCGCGCAGCATGCGTTCGGTATGGTCGCGGGTCGGTGCCGGCTCGCGCACCGAGGTCCGTCCCTCGGCATAGAGACCGGCGAGCAGCAGGCAGGACTTCACCTGGGCGCTGGCCACCGGCATGTCGTAATGGATGCCCTTCAGCGGAGTACCGCCGTGAATCCTGAGCGGCGAGGTGCCCTTCTCGGTGGTATCGATGTGCGCCCCCATCTGCCGCAGGGGATCGGTCACCCGTTTCATCGGCCGCTTGGACAGGGAAGGATCACCGGTCAGCACCGAATCGAACGGCTGCCCCGCCAGCAAGCCGGACAGGAGACGCATCGAGGTGCCGGAATTGCCGAGATACAGTTCCTGGGCCGGTGCTTGCAGTCCATGCAGGCCGACGCCATGGATGGTCACGCACCCGTCCGCGGGCCCTTCGATGCGGACCCCCATGGCCTGGAAGGCCTTCATGGTCGAGAGGCAATCCTCGGCCTGCAGGAAACCGCTCACCCGCGTGACACCCTCCGCCAGGGACCCCAGCATGATGGAGCGATGGGAGATCGACTTGTCGCCGGGCACGCGGGCCTCGCCCTGCAGCGTGCCGCCGGGCTGGACATGGAAGGTGACTTGATGGTGCTGCATGTTATTTTTCCAACTGATCCAGAAAACGTTGACGCGCACTGCGCGCGTCGGCAAAGAGTTGCAGTAGCGCCTCGGCCCGGCCCGCCTGGATGTGCCCGGCGGCCAGGGCCAAGGCCTCCCGGTACTGCTCGACCAGGGGCACGATCTGCTCCCGGTTGGCCAGGCAGATGTCCAGCCACATGCGCGGGTCGCTGGAGGCAATGCGGGTGAAGTCGCGGAAGCCGCCGGCGGCGTACTGGAAGATTTCCTGCTGCTCGTCCCGCCGCCCCAGCATCTCCGTCAGCACGAAGGCGAGCACATGCGGAAGATGACTGGTCGCCGCCAGAACCTCGTCGTGATGCCGGGGCGCCATGCGCGACACCCGTGCGCCGACGGCGACCCACAGGCGCTCGACGCGCTCAAGCGCGTCCGGCGACGTTTCCGGCAGCGGCGTCAGGATGACGCGCCGGCGATCGAACAGGTCGGCCCGGGCCGCGGCCGCGCCGGAACACTCGGCTCCGGCGATGGGATGGCCGGGCACGAAATTGGCCGGCACGCTGCCCAGCTGCGCCTGCAGCGCGGCGATCACGTCGAGTTTGGTGCTGCCGACATCGGTATAAAGGGTCCCGGCACGCCAGACGGGTCCGAGTGCCGCCAGTACCGCTGGCATCGCTCCCACCGGCGTGGCCAGCACCACCAGGTCGGCGTCGACCGCGGCCGCCGCCACCTCCGTCCGCGCCTCATCGATGATGCCGAGCCGCAGGGCCGCCGCCAGGTTGGCTTCATCCCGGTCCACGCCGACGATCGATGCCACTCCCGGCTGCCGGCGCAAGGCCAGCGCCAGCGAGCCGCCGATCAGGCCGACGCCGATCAGGCACAGTCGCCGGATCATGCCGCCAGAACGCGATCGAGTGCGTCCAGAAAGGCCTGGTTCTCCGCCGGCGTACCGACCGTGACACGCAGATGACTGGGCAGTTCGTAATTGGCGACGGGCCGGACGATGACCCCTGCCCGCAACAGTGCCGCGTACACCGGCGCGGCCGGGCGCCCGCAATCGAAGCTGATGAAATTGCCCACCGAGGGAATCGCCGTCAGTCCGCGAGCCGCCAGGGCGGCGCCCAGAAAAGCCAGCCCCGCGTCGTTCAGGGCGATGCTATGGCTCAGGTGTTCCTCGTCGTCGAGCGCGGCACAAGCCGCCTCCAGCGCGGCCGCATTGAGGTTGAAGGGCTGGCGCACCCGGTTGAGCAGTTCGGCCACGGCCGCGCTCGAGACGGCGTAACCCGCGCGCAGGCCGGCAAGCCCGTAGGCCTTGGAAAAGGTCCGGGTGACGATCAGGTTGGGGAATTCCGCCAGCAGTTGCATGGCATCCGGGTAATCGGCCCGGCCGACGTATTCGAAATAGGCCTCGTCGACCACCGCGATGACCTGCTCCGGCAACCCGCGCAACAGGACGCTCAGCTGGTCGCGGTCCAGATAGGTCCCGGTCGGGTTGTTCGGGTTGGCGATGAAGAGGACGCGGGTATCGGCCCGCACCGCCTGTCCCAGCGCCTGCGCATCGTGACCATAGCGCGGCCCGCGGGAACCGTCGTGCGCCGGCGCAACCAGGGCGGTCGCGCCCACCGCCTGCGTCACGATGGGATAGACGGCGAAGGCATGCTGCGAAAGCACGGCGGATACGCCGGGGCCGAGAAAGACGCGTGCGACCAGATCCAGCACATCGTTGGAACCGTTGCCGAGCGTGATCTGCCCGGGTGCGACGCCCAGCCTGCCGGCCAGCGCCTGCTTGAGCGCGAAACCGCTGCCGTCGGGGTACAGGTGCAATTCGCCCAGCACCCGTGCGGCGGCCTCCCGGGCCCTGGGGCTGGGGCCGAGGGGATTCTCGTTCGAGGCCAGCTTGACGATGTTGCGGATGCCGAGTTCCCGTTCGAGTTCGGCGATCGGCTTGCCGGGCACATAAGGTGTCAGCCCCCGGATGCCGGGAACCGCGAGGTCGATGGGTTGCATGATGGCTGGGAGATGACTGGGATCGGTCAGGTGAATGCGCGGGGATAGGAGCCGAGGACCTTGAGCAGGGTGACATGCCGCTCCAGCTCCTGCAGTGCCGCCGCCACGGCCGGATCCTCGCGGTGCCCCTCGACATCGACGAAGAATACGTAATCCCAGGCCGCCCGCCGGGAGGGGCGCGACTCGATCTTGCTCATGCTGATGCCATGCCGGGCAAACGGTTCGAGGACGCCATACAGGGCGCCGGGATCGTTATGGATGGCGAGCAGCAGCGAGGTCTTGTCGCCACCGGTCGGGCCCACCGGATGGCGGCCGATCACCAGGAAGCGGGTGGTATTGTCGGGTTCGTCCTCGATATTGCGCTCCAGCATGCGAAGCCCGTAAAGCTCGGCCGCCACTTCGCCGGCTATGGCGGCGCTTCCGGGTGCCTGGGTGGCGCGCAGGGCCGCCTCGGCATTGCTGCTGACCGCGGTGCGCCTGACGCCGGGCATGAAGCGGTCCAGCCACTCGCGACACTGGGCCAGGGACTGCTGGTGCGAAAAGATTTCCTCGATGTCCTCGGCCCGCTCGCAGCGGGTCATCAGATTGTGGTGGATGCGCAGACTGACCTCGCCGGCGATGACCAGCGGCGAGTGCAGGAAACTGTCCAGCGTGTGGGTAATGACACCTTCGGTGGAATTTTCGACCGGCACCACGCCGTACTGGCAGGCGCCACTCTCGACGGCACGGAAGATCTCGTCGATGGCGGGAAACGGCGTGGCGCAGATCGCGTGACCGAAATGCCGGTAGGCCGCCTGCTGGGTGAAGGTTCCTTCCGGGCCGAGAAAGGCCACTGCCAGCGGCTTTTCCAGCGCCAGGCATTCGGACATCAGCTCGCGGAAGAAGCGCGCCACCGTTTCCTGGCTCAGCGGGCCGGGATTTCTCGCCATCATCCGCCGCAACACCTCAACCTCGCGCTCGGGACGGTGGAAACAGTCGACCTCGCCGGCCGCGATCTTGATCTCCGCCACGGTCTTGGCGCACTCCGCGCGCTGGTTCAGCAGGACCAGCAGCTGATCGTCGATGGCGTCGATTGCCTGGCGAATGGCTGCCAGCTGCGTCTGGTCGCTGGGCGGCATGGCGTCTGCAGTCACGGGCGGGCTCAGATGAGGCGGGCGGACAGTACGCCGGCAATGGCGCGGATACGGTCCAGAGTCGTCTCGGGTACGGCCGAGTTCAGGTCCACCAGGGTATAGGCCACATCGTCGCGGGACTTGTTCATCAGGTCCAGGATGTTGAGGTTGGCATCGGCCAGGGCGCCGGTGATCTGGCCGACCATGTTGGGGACATTCTCGTTGATGACGCAAAGCCGGGCACCCGCGGTGCGCGGCATCACCACCTCGGGCAGGTTGACGGCATTGCGGATATTGCCGTTCTCGAGGAAGTCGCGGATCTGGTCGGCCACCATCACGGCGCAATTGTCCTCGGCCTCGGCGGTCGAGGCGCCCAGATGCGGCAGGGCGACCACGCCCGGGTGGTCCAGCAGCCGCCGGGTGGGGAAGTCGCAGACATAGGCGCCCAGCTGGCCGGCATCCAGGGCGGACAGTACGGCCGCCTCGTCCACGACCTTCTCGCGCGAGAAGTTGAGCAGGACTGCGCCCCGCTGCATGTGGTCCAGGCGTGCCGCGTTGATGACATGGCGGGTATGCTCGTTGAGCGGCACGTGCAGGGTCACGAGGTCGGCACGGGCGATCAGCTCGTCGATGCTGCCGGCCCGCTTGGCCAGCGAGGACAGCTGCCAGGCGCTTTCCACCGTCAGCTGCGGATCGTAGCCGACGACCTCCATGCCGAGATCCATGGCGGCGTTGGCAACCTTGACGCCGATCGCGCCCAGTCCCAGTACCGCCAGGGTCTTGCCCGCCAGTTCGAAGCCGGCAAACTGCTTCTTGCCCTTCTCGACCTGGGTATGGAGAACCTTGTCATCGCCCTCCAGCGTGCGGGCATAGTGCCAGGCGGAGCAGATCCGCCGCGCCGCCAGCAGCATGCCGGCGATCACCAGTTCCTTGACCGCATTGGCATTGGCGCCCGGCGCATTGAAGACCGGAATACCGCGGCGGGTATATTCGGCCACCGGGATGTTGTTGACCCCGGCACCGGCACGGCCGACGGCCTTGAGCGTGGCGGGAATCTCCACCCCATGCAGATCGTAGGACCGCAGCAGGATAGCATCGGGGTGCTGGATCTCCGAGGCGACCTCATAGCGCTCCCGCGGGAAGCGTTCCAGGCCAGTCGTGGCGATATTGTTGTAGGTGAGTACCTTGAACATGACGGTTAGCCGTATTTGCGTTCGAATTCGCCCATGAAGCCGATCAGGCTGTCCACCCCTGCCTCCGGCATCGCATTGTAGATACTGGCGCGGAAACCACCGACCGAGCGGTGGCCCTCGAGGTTGACCAGGCCGGCCGCCCTGGCTTCGGCCAGGAAGGTCTTTTCAAGCTCGGTGTTGGCGATGCGGAACGGCACGTTCATGCGCGAGCGGCAGGCCGGATCCACCGGGTTCGAATAGAAGGGCGACCGGTCGATGGCGGCGTACAGCTTGGCGGATTTGCGGACGTTGACGGCCTCGATCGCCGCCAACCCACCCTGCTCTTTCAGCCACTCCAGCACCAGGCCCAGCAGGTACCAGGGGTAGGTCGGGGGCGTGTTGAGCATGGAGCCATTGTCGGCCTGCTGGCGGTAATCGAGAATCGACGGCGTGGCCGCCATCGGCTCGCCGATCAGATCCTCGCGCAAGATCACCACGGCGATGCCGGCGGGCCCCATGTTCTTCTGCGCACCGGCATAGACGAGGCCGAAGCGGCCGACATCCAGCGGTCGCGAGAGGATATTCGAGGACATGTCCGAAACCAGCGGCAGGCCACCGGCGTCCGGAATGTCCTGGAATTCGACGCCGCCTATGGTCTCGTTGGAGGTGTAGTGCAGGTAGGCGGCATCGGCATCCACCGTCCATGCCGCCCGCGGCGGAATGGCACAGAAGTTATTCGGCTCGCCGCTGGCCGCAATCTGCACCCTGGCGTACTTCTTCGCTTCGGCGATCGCCTTTTTCGACCAGATGCCGGTATTCACGTAGGCGACCGTCGTCTTGTCGCGCAGCAGGTTCATGGGAATCGCCGCAAACTGGGCACTCGCGCCGCCCTGCAGGAACAGCACCTTGTAGCCGGCCGGAATCGACAGCAGTTCCCGAAGATCGCTCTCGGCCCGTTCGGCGATCGCCACGTAGTCCTTGCTGCGATGGCTCATTTCCATGATCGACATGCCGGTACCGTGCCAGTCGAGCAGTTCGTCCCGTGCCCGTTCGAGCACGGCGGTGGGCAGCGCCGAAGGTCCGGCGCTGAAGTTGTAGACGCGCGTCATGTGTTTGCCTCTGGTGATTCGTCGGAAGCGGTATCGTCATCGCCGGCCTCCTCGCCTTCGAGGTAGGGAATGCGGTCGACGCCGACCACCTTCTCGCCGGGACTGAGTTTGATCACGGTGACCCCCTGGGTGTTGCGGCCGAGCTCGCGGATTTCCTCCACGCGAGTGCGGACCAGGGTGCCGGCATCGGTGATCAGCATGATTTCGTCGCCATCCTGCACCAGCGCCGCCGAGACGACGGCACCGTTACGCTCGCTGGTCTGGATGGCGATCACTCCCTGGCCACCGCGACGATGACGGGGAAAATCGCTGATGACGGTGCGCTTGCCATAGCCATTTTCGGTGATGTTCAGCACCGAGCCCTCGGTGCCGATGATGAGGGCGATGACTTCCTGCCCGTCCATCAGGGTCATGCCCCGGACGCCGGTGGCTCCGCGGCCCATGGGGCGCACGTCGTCCTCGCCGAAGCAGACTGCCTTGCCGGCGTTGCTGAACAGCATGACATCCTGGCTGCCGTCGGTGACCGCCACATCGACCAGCCGGTCGTCCTGGCGCAGGTCGATGGCGATCTTGCCGATGGAGCGCGGGCGCTCGAATTCGCTCAGCGCCACCTTCTTGACGATGCCGGAGGCAGTGGCCATGAAGACGAAATGGCCATCGTCGAATTCGCGGATGGGCAGGATGGCGTTGATCCGCTCCCCTTCCTCCAGGGGCAGGAGATTGACGAAGGGACGGCCCCGCGCCGTGCGGCTGGCCACCGGCAGTTCGTAGACCTTCAGCCAGTAGACCTTGCCAACGCTGGAGAAGCAGAGAATGGTGTCGTGGCTGTTGGCGACGATCAGCTTCTCGATGTAGTCCTCCTCCTTCATCGTCGTCGCCATCTTGCCACGGCCACCACGGCGCTGGGCACGGTAGGCGGAGAGAGGCTGCGACTTGACATAGCCCTCGTGCGAGACGGTAACGACCATGTCCTCCTCGGGAATCAGGTCGGCGCGGGACAGGTCCAGGTGATCCTGGATGATGCGGGTCCGGCGCTGGTCGCCGAACTGGTCGCGGATGGCGATCAGCTCGTCGCGGATGACCTCCATCAGCCGCGTGTCGCTGCCGAGAATGCCCAGCAGTTCGTCGATGCGCACCAGGATGCCCTTGTACTCGTCGATGATCTTGTCCTGCTCCAGCCCGGTGAGGCGGTGCAGGCGCAGGTCCAGGATGGCCTGGGCCTGCTCGGGCGACAGCCGGTAGCCGGCCTCGCTCAGTCCATGGCCGGGCGCCAGGGCCTCCGGACGCGAGCGGTCGGCCTCGCCGGCGCGCGCCAGCAGGTCGGACACGACGCCGGGACGCCAGTGGCGTTCCAGCAGGCGCTCCTTGGCGATGGCAGGGCTGGGCGAGGTCCTGATCAGCTCGATGACCTCGTCGATGTTGGCCAGGGCGACCGCCAGGCCTTCAAGGATATGGGCGCGTTCGCGCGCCTTGCGCAGGTCGAACAGCGTCCGTCGGGTCACCACCTCGCGCCGGTGGTCGATGAAGGCGGCGATGATTTCCCTGAGATTCAGACAACGCGGCCGGCCGTCGATCAGCGCCACCATGTTGATGCCGAAGACGCTCTGCATGGCCGTCTGCTGATAGAGGTTGTTCAGCACCACATCCGGCGCCTCGCCCCGCTTCAGCTCGATCACCATGCGCATGCCATCCTTGTCGGACTCGTCGCGCAGCCCGGAGATCCCCTCCAGCCTGCCCTCCTTGGCCAATTCGGCGATCTTCTCCATCAGGCGCGCCTTGTTCACCTGATAGGGCAGCTCGCTGACGATGATGCTGGTGCGGCCGCCATCTTCCTCGAACTCGCACTGGGCGCGGATATGGATGCGGCCGCGGCCGGTCAGGTAGGCCTCGCGAATGCCGCTGGCGCCATTGATGATCCCGGCGGTGGGAAAGTCGGGGCCGGGAATGATGGCCATCAGTTCCTGGATGCCGGCCTCGGGGTTCTCGATCAGCTTGAGGCAGGCGTCCACCACCTCGACAAGGTTGTGGGGCGGGATGTTGGTCGCCATGCCGACCGCGATGCCGGCCGAACCATTGACCAGCAGGTTGGGCACCCGGGTCGGCAGCACCGACGGCTCCTTCTCGGACTCGTCGTAGTTGGGGGTGAAATCGGCCGTTTCCTTGTCGAGATCGGCGAGCAGTTCATGGGCGATGCGCGCCATGCGCACCTCGGTGTAGCGCATGGCGGCGGGCGGATCGCCGTCCACCGAACCGAAATTGCCCTGGCCGTCGATCAGCATGTAGCGCAGCGAGAACGGCTGGGCCATGCGGACAATGGTGTCGTACACCGCCGAGTCGCCGTGCGGATGGTACTTACCGATGACATCGCCCACCACGCGGGCCGATTTCTTGTAGGGCTTGTTCCAGTCGTTGCCCAGTTCGTGCATGGCGTACAGCACACGCCGGTGCACCGGCTTGAGGCCGTCCCTGACGTCGGGCAGCGCCCGCCCCACGATCACACTCATGGCGTAATCGAGGTAGGACTGCCTCATCTCGTCTTCCAGGTTGACGGAGATGATTTCTTTGGCGAATGAGCTCATTGAGACTTCGGGTGAAAACTCGGGGCCGGGCAGACACCGGCAGGGCGGACCCGCAAAAGTGTCAGAGTATACCGCACGATGCCGGCCGGAGCCGCCCGGCATTCACGGGCCGCCCACGCCCGGCACCACGACAGCCCTGTCCCGGCGATGCTCGCGGAATTTCAGGCATGATGAATGCTTAACGGTTCGGAAGGCGACGGCGGCCGGCGGGCATTGTTGATAAACACGGCTCGATTATTTATATTTCTCGGCCATTTGCGCGCGGTTTGGTCAGTCGCGGCGGACTGCCCCCGCATGCGGCCAGCCGTACCGCCAGCCTGGCAAGCGCACCGTTTTCTCGCGCCCTGCATCGTTTCCGGGCAGATCCCCTGACCGGGGGATGCAGGGCCGGCCGGAAGATTCCTGATTTGAGGTAATCCATGAGTTTCAACGCCATCCCTGACCAGCAGGGTCTGTACGACCCCCGCAACGAACATGACGCATGTGGCGTGGGCTTCATCGCCCACATCAAGGGCCACAAAAGCCATGACATCATCAGCAAGGGACTGGAGATACTCAAGAACATCACCCATCGGGGTGCCGTGGGTGCAGACCCCCTGGCCGGTGACGGCGCCGGCATCCTGATCCAGATTCCCGATGCCTTCCTGCGGGCGGAAACCCGGGCCGCCGGCATCGACCTGCCCCCCGCCGGCGATTACGGCGTCGGCATGATCTTCCTGCCGCGCAGCCCCGAACATCGCGCAACCTGCGAAAAGATCATCGTCGACCTGATCCGCGACGAGGGGCAGAAACTGCTCGGCTGGCGCGACGTGCCGGTGGAAAATGCCGGTCTCGGCGAATCCGTGAAGGTTATCGAGCCCTGCATCCGCCAGGTCTTCGTCGGCCGCGGCGACAACTGCCCGGACCAGGACGGCTTCGAGCGCAAGCTGTTCGTCATCCGCAAGCAGATCGACAACCGCATCCGCGAACTGCAGATGAACGAGGGCAAGATGTTCTACATCCCCTCGTTCTCGTCGCGCACGCTCGTCTACAAGGGCATGCTGCTGGCGGATCAGGTCGGCGTCTACTACAGCGATCTCGGCGACGAGCGCATGGTCTCGGCACTGGCACTGGTGCATCAGCGCTTCTCGACCAACACCTTCCCGACCTGGGATCTGGCGCACCCGTTCCGGATGATCGCCCATAACGGCGAGATCAACACCCTGCGCGGCAATATCAACTGGATGGCGGCGCGCCGGCATTCCATGTCGTCGAAGATCCTGGGCCAGGATCTCGACAAGATCTGGCCGCTGATCGGCGAAGGCAAGTCCGACTCCGCCAGCTTCGACAATGCACTGGAACTGCTGGTGATGGGCGGCTACTCGCTGGTCCACGCGATGATGCTGCTGATCCCGGAAGCCTGGGCCGGCAATCCGCTGATGGACGAGAAGCACCGCGCCTTCTACGAGTACCACTCCGCCCTGATGGAACCCTGGGACGGCCCGGCCGCGGTGGCCTTCACCGACGGCCGCCAGATAGGTGCCACGCTGGACCGCAACGGCCTGCGCCCGGCGCGCTATCTGATCACCGATGACGACATCGTGGTCATGGCCTCGGAAATGGGCGTACTGACGATCCCGGAGGAAAAGATCGTCAAGAAATGGCGGCTGCAACCCGGCAAGATGTTCCTCATCGACATGGAGCAGGGCCGCATCATCGACGACGCCGAGATCAAGGCCGAACTGGCGGAAAAGGCGCCCTACCAGCAATGGCTGAACGAGACCCAGCTGCAGCTCGAGAACCTGCCGCCGGAAATTTCCGCCATGCCGCCGGACGCGCAGACGCTGCTCGATCGCCAGCAGGCCTTCGGCTACACCCAGGAGGACATCAAGTTCTTCCTGACACCGATGGCCCTGAGCGGGCAGGAACCGGTGGGCTCCATGGGCACGGACGCCGCCCTGGCGGTGCTGTCCAGCCGTCCGCGCATGCTCTACGACTACTTCAAGCAGGGCTTCGCCCAGGTCACCAATCCGGCCATCGATCCGATCCGCGAGGAACTGGTGATGTCGCTGGTGACCCATATCGGCCCGCGCCCGAATCTGCTCGACCTGGAGAACGGCGGCGCTCATAAGCGGCTGGAGGCCCATCAGCCGATACTGAGCAATAAGGATCTGGAGAAGATCCGCCGCATCGAGGCACGCACCAACGGGGTCTTCAAGACCACCACCCTGAGCTTCTGCTACCCCGCGGACGCCGGCGCCGGCGGCATGGAAAAAGCCATCGAAACGCTGTGCGCACGGGCCGAACAGGCGGTGCAAGACGGCAACAACATCCTCGTCATCTCCGATCGCGAGATGGATGCCGAGCACATCGCCATCCCTGCCCTGCTGGCAACCTCGGCCGTGCACTATCACCTGATCCGCGCCGGCCTGAGGACCGAGGTGGGTCTGGTGGTGGAGACCGGCGAGGCGCGCGAGGTCCATCACTTCGCGTTGCTGGCCGGCTATGGCGCCGAAGCGATCAATCCCTACCTGGCCTTCGACACGCTGTCCGCCCTGCGCCAGGAACTGCCGGAGAAGATCGGCGAGGACGAAGCCCACAAGCGCTACATCAAGGCCATCGGCAAGGCGCTGCTGAAGATCATGTCGAAGATGGGCATCTCCACCTACCAGTCCTACTGCGGCGCCCAGGTGTTCAACGCCGTGGGCCTCAGCGACGAATTTCTGGCCCGCCATTTTTCCGGCACCAGCGCCACCACCGGCGGCGCGGGTCTCCCCGAGATCGCCGAGGAAACGGTCAAGCGTCACCGGCTGGCCTTCAGCGACGCGCCTCTCTACCGCAACGCGCTGGATGTCGGCGGCGAATACGCCTATCGCGTGCGCGGCGAGGATCATGTCTGGACGCCGGAGACCATCTCCAAGCTCCAGCACGCGACCCGTACCAACAACTGGGAAACCTACCTGGATTACACGCGCTCGATCAACGAGCAGAACGAGCGGCTATTGACCCTGCGCGGCCTGCTGGACTTCAACTTCGACCGGCCCGCCGTGCCGCTGGAGGATGTCGAGCCGGCCAAGGACATCGTCAAGCGTTTCGCCACCGGTGCCATGTCGTTCGGTTCCATTTCCTACGAAGCACACACCACGCTGGCCATTGCCATGAACCGGATCGGTGGCAAGTCCAATACCGGCGAGGGTGGCGAGCTGGCGGAACGATTCACGCCGCTGCCCAACGGCGACTCCATGCGTTCGGCCATCAAGCAGGTTGCCTCGGGCCGCTTCGGCGTGACGGCGGAATACCTGGTCAATGCCGACGACATCCAGATCAAGATCAGCCAGGGCGCCAAGCCCGGCGAGGGTGGTCAGCTGCCCGGCCACAAAGTCGATGCGACCATCGCCAAGGTGCGGCATTCGACCCCGGGCGTGGGCCTGATCTCGCCGCCCCCGCACCACGACATCTACTCGATCGAGGACCTGGGCCAGCTCATCCATGACCTCAAGAACGTGAATCCGGAGGCCCGCATCAGCGTCAAGCTGGTATCCGAGGTGGGTGTCGGCACGGTTGCGGCGGGCGTCGCCAAGGCCCATGCGGATCACGTCACCATCGCCGGCTATGACGGCGGCACCGGTGCCAGCCCGATCACTTCCATCAAGCACGCGGGTCTCCCTTGGGAGATCGGCCTGGCCGAGACCCACCAGACCCTGGTGCTGAACAAGCTGCGTGGCCGTATCTGCGTGCAGGCCGATGGCGGCATGCGCACCGGCCGCGACGTGGTCATCGCCGCCCTGCTCGGTGCGGACGAGATGGGCTTCGCCACCGCGCCACTGATCGTCGAGGGCTGCATCATGATGCGCAAGTGCCACCTGAACACCTGCCCGGTCGGCGTCGCCACCCAGGATCCGGAACTGCGCAAGCGCTTCACCGGCCAGCCCGAGCATGTGGTGAACTTCTTCTTCTTCATCGCCGAGGAAGTGCGCCAGCTGATGGCCCGGCTGGGCTACCGCAGGTTCGACGAGATGATCGGCCAGACCGACCGGCTCGACATGCGCAAGGCAGTCGCCCACTGGAAGGCCTCCAAGATCGACCTGTCGCGACTGCTCTACAAGCCCGTGCCCGGCCCCGGCGTCGCGACCTTCAACACCGAGCGGCAGGACCATAAATTGGACAAGGCGCTGGATCACCAGCTGATCGCACAGGCAAAACCGGCGCTGGAAACGCGCACGCCGGTGCAGATCGAGGTGGACATCCGCAACTACAACCGCACCGTGGGCGCCATGCTATCCGGCGAGGTCGCCAAGCGCCATGGCCATGCGGGGCTGCCGGAGGACACCATCCACGTCAAGCTCAAGGGCACGGCGGGGCAGAGCTTTGGTGCCTTCCTGGCGACCGGCGTGACCCTGGAGCTGGTCGGCGAAGGCAACGACTACGTCGGCAAGGGCCTGTCGGGCGGACGCATCGCCATCTACCCGCCCAAGGAATCGCCCATCGTGCCCGAGGACAACATCATCGTCGGTAACACCGTGCTGTACGGCGCCATCGAGGGCGAATGCTATTTCAGCGGCGTGGCCGGCGAACGCTTCGCCGTGCGCAACTCCGGCGCCATCGCGGTGGTGGAAGGGGTGGGCGACCACGGCTGCGAGTACATGACCGGTGGCTGCGTGGTGGTACTGGGCAATACCGGCCGGAACTTTGCGGCCGGCATGTCCGGGGGCGTCGCCTATGTGCTCGACGAGAATGGCGATTTCAGCCGCCGCTGCAACATGGCCATGGTCGAGTTGCAGCCGGTACCGTCCGAAGCCCGCGCACTGGAGCGTTTCGATCACCAGGGCAACGACCTGGAAAGCCACGGGCTGGTCGACGTCATGCACGACATGACGCGCCATGACGAACAGCGCCTGCGGACCCTGATCGAGAAGCACCGCCGCTACACCGGCAGCGAGAAAGCGCGGCGCATCCTGGAGAACTGGTCCGAGTATGCGCCGCGCTTCGTCAAGGTGATGCCGGTCGATTACCGACTGGCGCTGGAAAAGATGCAGCGGGCCCAGGCACAGGTTTCCGCCAGCCACTAATCGCGGCGAGGCGGCTGGATCCTGCCGGTCGCCTCCCGAGCACTGACGATCACACTGCGATGCCGCTCCGGCGTCCTACAGAGGTTAACTAAGCATGGGTAAGCCCACCGGTTTCATGGAAATCTCGCGCCAGGATCGGCGCTATACACTGGTCGCTGACCGGGTTCAGCACTATCGCGAGTTCGTCATTCCCCTGTCCGACGAGGAGCTGGGCAAGCAGGGCGCACGCTGCATGGATTGCGGCATTCCCTACTGCCACAACGGTTGCCCCATCAACAACATCATCCCGGACTGGAACGATCTGGTCTATCAGGGCAACTGGCACGAAGCCATCGAGGTCCTGCACAGTACCAACAATTTCCCCGAATTCACCGGACGCATCTGCCCGGCTCCCTGCGAGGCGGCCTGCACCCTGAACCTCACCGACGAACCGGTCACCATCAAGTCGATCGAATGCGCCATCGTCGACAAGGCCTGGGAAATGGGCTGGATTCAGCCGCAGATCGCCAAGCACAAAACCGGCAGGAAGGTCGCCATCGTTGGCTCCGGGCCGGCCGGCCTGGCTGCCGCCCAGCAGCTGGCCCGGGCCGGCCACGAGGTCGTGGTCTTCGAAAAGAATGACCGCATCGGCGGGCTGCTGCGCTACGGCATTCCCGACTTCAAGATGGAAAAGCACCACATCGACCGGCGCATCGCCCAGATGCAGGCGGAAGGCGTGGTGTTCCGCCCGAACTGGCATATCGGCAAGAACATCCCGGCCAGGCAGCTGCTGGAGGATTTCGATGCCGTGATTCTGGCCGGTGGTTCCGAGCAGCCGCGCGACCTCAAGGTGGCCGGCCGCGAGCTGGATGGCGTCCACTTCGCCATGGATTTCCTGCCGCAGCAGAACAAGCGCAATGCCGGCGACAGCATCCCCGAGGACATCAGTCTCTCGGCCAACGGCAAGCATGTCATCGTCATCGGTGGTGGCGACACCGGTTCCGACTGCATCGGTACCTCGCGACGGCATGGCGCCCTCTCCATCACCCAGCTCGAGATCATGCCGAAGCCGCCGGAGAAGGAGAACAAGACGCTGACCTGGCCGAACTGGCCCAACAAGCTGCGCACCTCCAGCTCGCACGAAGAAGGCTGCGAGCGCTTCTGGAGCGTGGACACCGTCTCGATCGAGGGACGGGACGGGCATGTCACCCAGATCAACTGCGTCAAGGTCGACTGGCAGCAGGAAAACGGCCGCTGGGTCATGAACCGGGTCGCCGGCAGCGAGTTCAGCCTGAAGGCTGATCTGGTGCTGCTGGCCATGGGCTTCGTGCATCCCATGCGCGAGGGACTGCTGGAGCAGCTGGGCGTCGAGCTGGACGAGCGGCAGAACGTCAAGGCCAACACGCTGGACTATCGCACCTCGGTCGACAAGGTCTTCACGGCCGGCGACATGCGCCGGGGCCAATCCCTGGTGGTCTGGGCGATCCGCGAGGGTCGCCAGTGCGCCCGCGCAGTGGACGAGTATCTGATGGGGAGCAGCGAGCTGCCGCGCTAGGCGGCGTCGGCACCGATCCGTCCCCGCTGCCCCAAGGCAGCCGGTCGTCATGCGACCGGCTGCCTTTCTTGTTTCAGTCACTTGCTTCAGCCCGTAGGGCGGTTCCCTCGCGGGCCCCGGTCGACTGGGTGGCATCCGTTTTCGCGAAAAGTTTCCTCCGTCAATTCAAGCCCTTGGCAGTTCGTCCACGGTCCATGCGGGGGTGGGCGCAATCCCGCCGGGCTGTCAAGATATTGTGCTTAATTGAATTTATAAGCACAATATATAGGGCCTGACGACAAGCTCCTGCCCTTGTCGCACGGGCCGTGCAACCTCACAATCCCCTCGAATCGATAGCCATCAGGAGTGCGGACCATGTTGAACTGGGATGAACCGCTGAGCGGACTGACTGCCCCCACGACCCCCAAGATGCCATTTCCCTTGCATGACGCATCGGAATTGCCTCTGGAGCCGCCGCGCGCGCAGACAACCCCCATCGGCGCACCCGATCCTGACATTGCGCTTGGCTCCGAGGTCGCCATCCACCCTGTCCCGCAACAAACCGGCGCCGGCGCCACCGGTCTCGAACACATCGAAATGGGTGCCCGCCGCATCCAGGTTGATGACAAGAAGATCATCAACTGTCGCGCCGACCTGAACCAGTTGGTGCCGTTCAAGTACCGCTGGGCCTGGCAGAAATATCTGGACGCCTGCGCCAACCACTGGATGCCGCAGGAAATCAACATGAATGCCGACATTGCCCTGTGGAAAAGCCCCGATGGATTGACCTCGGATGAGCGTATCATCATCAAGCGCAACCTGGGCTTCTTCTCCACGGCTGACTCGCTGGTCGCGAACAACCTGGTGCTCGCGGTCTACCGCCATATCACCAACCCGGAATGCCGTCAGTATCTGCTGCGTCAGGCTTTCGAGGAGGCCCTGCATACCCACGCCTACCAGTACGTCGTCGAGTCGCTGGGCATGGACGAGGGCGAGGTCTTCAACATGTACCGGGAACTGCCGGCCGTGGCGCGCAAGGCCGAGTGGGCCCTGCCCTTCACCCAGTCGCTGGGCGATCCCACCTTCCGTACCGGCACGCCCGAAGACGACCAGCGACTGCTGCGCGACCTGATCGCCTTCTACGTGATCTTCGAGGGGATTTTCTTCTACGTCGGCTTCGCCCAGATCCTGTCCATGGGCCGCCGCAACAAGATGACCGGCACCGCGGAGCAGTTCCAGTACATCCTGCGCGACGAGTCCATGCACATGAACTTCGGCATTGATGTCATCAACCAGATCAAGATCGAGAATCCCGATCTCTGGAGCGACGGTTTCCAGCAGGAAATCATCCGGCTGATCACCGAGGCGGTCGACATCGAAATCCAGTACGCCCACGACACCATGCCGCGCGGCATCCTGGGGCTGAATGCCAACATGTTCGAGGAGTACCTGAAGTTCATCGCCAACCGGCGCTGCAGCCAGATCGGCCTGCCGGAACAGTACGCCAGCACCCAGAACCCCTTTCCCTGGATGAGCGAAATCCTTGACCTGAAGAAGGAGAAGAATTTCTTCGAAACCCGCGTCACCGAGTATCAGACCGGCGGCGCACTGAGCTGGGATTAACGGCCCGGCTCGCCTGCCGCCCACAGCTCCCGGAATGCCCGGGCCGCGCATTCCGGACCGCGCGGGTCACCGAAAACCCCTTCGATCACGGCCAGGAGGTCGGCTCCCGCCTGCAGCAGGACACGCCCATTTTCGGGTGTGATGCCACCAATGGCGACGATGGGGAGCCCCAGTCTGCGCCGGGCCTCGCGCAAGGTCTCCAGACGGGCGCAGGGCGCCAGAGGCTTGCTGGCAGAGGGGAAGAAACGTCCGAAGGCCACATAATCCGCACCACCGGCCTCCGCTGCCGCAGCCCTGTCAGCGTCGTCGTAGCAGGATACGCCGATGATCGCGGCCGCTCCCAACCGCTGGCGTGCCTCCGCCAGCGACATGTCGTCGCGGCCGAGATGCACGCCAGCGGCACCCACGGCCAGGGCCAGCTCGATATCGTCGTTGACGATCAGGGGAACACCGGCGGCATGACAGGTCGAGAGCAGGGCACTGGCATCGGCGACGGTATCCCGGTTGGATCCCTTGGCACGATACTGCACGACAGCCACTCCACCGCGAATGGCGCCCCGAACGCCCGCGGCGAGATCGTCCGTACGGGATCGCGCATCATCCCGGGTGATGGCGTAAAGACCTGAGGAGGGAAAAGGTAAGGTTTGCCTCATGCGGAAACCACCGGTCTCGCCAAGCGGCCACCCGTCCGCGCTAGCCCAGCACGCGCGCCATGACCAGCGCATCCTCCCGGCCATGTCTGGCGGGATAATAGTCCTTGCGGGTGCCGATCTCGTTGAAGCCCAGGCTGCGGTAGAGCCTGATGGCGTTGGGATTGGAGGGGCGAACTTCCAGGAACATGCTGTCGGCCCTGAGGCGGGCGGCCTCGTCGATCAGCTTCTGCAGGACGATCCGCCCATAACCCTGCCCCTGCCAGGCCGGTGCCACGCAGACATTGAGGACGTGCGATTCGCCAGCACCGATGGTGGATATCCCGTAGCAGACCACTTCGCGCGCCCGCTCCCCCACCCAGCAGTGATAGCCGATCTTGAAGCAGCTGCGAAAGGTTTCGAGTTCCCAGGGAAACTCGTAGGCGGAGGCCTCGATCGCAGCGAGCAGCGTGATGTCGCTGCGCACCATCGGGCGCAAGATCAGCTCGGCGTTTTCCACGAGTGAGGGGAAATGCTTGTAATAGAATTCGGTCTCGGCGTCATAGCGCAGCCAGCGGCGAGCCCGATCCAGCAGATCCAGAAAGGCATCCATCAGCCGCTCACTCCCCTCAGGCCCGGGCGGCGACGGTCTTCCGCGCCAGTTTGAGATCTTCCCAGGCCCGGCGCTTCTCCGTCTGCGAACGCAGCAAATAGGCCGGATGATAGGTGACCACCAGCGGGATGGAGCGGTAATCATGCACGACGCCACGCAACTTGCCGATGGGGGTACTGGTCTTGAGCAGATGCTGGGCCGCGATCCGACCGACAGCGATGATCAGGGCCGGCTTGACCAGCGCCACCTGGGACAGGAGATAGGACTCGCAGGCGGCGGCTTCCTCCGGCAGGGGGTCGCGGTTTCTGGGCGGGCGGCATTTGAGGACGTTGGCGATATACACCTCCTCCCGGCTCAACCCTACTGCCTTGATCATCTCGGTCAGCAGCTGGCCGGCCCGACCGACGAAAGGTTCGCCCTGCAAGTCTTCCTGCTCGCCAGGTGCCTCGCCGATGAACATCCAGCGGGCGGCGCGATGGCCGACACCGAACACAACCTGGGTGCGGGTCTCGTGCAGGGCGCAGCGGCGGCAGACCGAGGCCTCCCGCTCCAGGGTTTCCCAGTCGCCGTACAGCCCCGGCGCTGGGCAGGGTGGCGCGCCGACGGCCGGCACCTCGATCACATCTGCCGCGCCGTCTCCGGGACCATGCGGTACCGGCAGGCGTGGCACCCATACCTGGATGCCCATGGCATCCAGGCGATCCAGGCCGGCTTCCGGCCCGCCGGTGGGCGTCCCCGGAGGCAGATCCCCGTGCATTCAGACATCACCCGCGACCTGGGGATGCATCCGCTGACGGGGCGTCAACAGCTTGTTGACAGCGTTGATGTAGGCCTTGGCCGAGGCGATGACGATGTCGGTATCGGCCCCCTGGCCATTGACGATGCGTCCGCCTTTCTCCAGCCGTACCGTCACCTCGCCCTGCGCGTCCGTACCGGTGGTGATGTTGTTCACTGAATAAAGCAACAGCTGGGCGCCCGTATCGAGCAGGGATTCGATGGCCTTGAGACTGGCATCGACCACGCCGCCACCGGAGGCGGTGCCGGTCAACTCCTCCTGATCGACACGGACAGTGACCCGGGCGGTCGGCACTTCGCCGGTCTCGGCACAGACCTTCAGCGAAACCAAGCGCACGCCTTCCTCCTCCGCCTCGCCGGCCGCATCGGTGATGAGCGCCTGCAGATCCTCGTCGAAGATATCGTGCTTCTTGTCGGCCAGTTCCTTGAAGCGCGCAAAGGCATCGTTCAACTCCGCCTCGGAGACAAATTCGATGCCGAGCTCCTGCATGCGGGTCTTGAAGGCGTTGCGGCCCGAATGCTTGCCGAGCACCATGCGGTTGGCGGTCCAGCCCACATCCTCGGCGCGCATGATTTCGTAAGTCTCGCGATGCTTGAGGACACCGTCCTGATGGATACCCGACTCATGGGCGAAGGCATTGGCGCCGACGATGGCCTTGTTCGGCTGGACCGGAAAACCGGTGATGTTCGACACCAGCTTGGAACAGGCGACGATCTCCCGCGTGTCGATCGACACATGGCAGGGAAAGACATCCTTGCGGGTTGTGACCGCCATGACGATTTCCTCCAGCGCCGCATTGCCGGCACGCTCGCCGAGGCCGTTGATGGTGCATTCCACCTGGCGCGCACCGCCGAGCACGGCGGACAGGGAATTGGCGACGGCCAGGCCGAGATCGTTGTGGCAGTGCACGGAAAACACGGCCTTGTCGGCGTTGGGAATGCGTTCGCGCAGGCGACGGATGGTCTGGCCGAACGGCTCCGGGAGGCTGTAGCCGACGGTATCCGGGATGTTCAGCGTGGTAGCGCCGGCATCGATGACGGCCTCGAGGATGCGACAGAGAAAATCCTCCTCGGAGCGGCCGGCATCCTCGGGCGAGAACTCGATGTTGTCGGTGTACTGGCGGGCACGCTTGACGGCCCTGACGGCATTGTCGATCACCTGCTCCGGTGTCATTCGCAGCTTGAGCTGCATATGAATCGGCGAGGTGGCGATGAAGGTATGGATCCTCGACTGGGCCGCCTCCCGCAGGGCTTCGCCGGCGCGGTCGATGTCTTTGTCCAGCGCTCTGGCCAGGCCACAGACGACGCTGTCCCTGACGGTCCTGGCCACCGCCTGCACGCCCTCGAAATCGCCGGGGCTCGCCGCCGGAAAGCCGGCCTCGATGACATCCACGCGCAGCCTTTCGAGCGCCCTGGCGATACGGACCTTTTCGTCGCGGGTCATCGAAGCGCCGGGGCTCTGCTCGCCGTCGCGCAAGGTGGTATCGAAAATGATGAGTTTGTCGCTCATGTTCTTGACCTCTCTGAATCTGAACTTGTCACTGGACAGGGATATGCGGGTTCTGCGGTGTGGGTGGTGAATGACTGCCCCTCAGGGCAGATTCAGTCCGGCAACCAGCAGGAGCGACAGGCTGATCGAAAGGCAGAGACGGGACTTCCGCGGGCCATCGTGGCCCTGGCGGTCAGGAACGGAAGCCATGATCGGGAGGGGATGTGACATGGAATGGCACTATAAGCCGCGGGCCTGCGCGAGACAAGCGCCCCGTCAGGCGCGGCGCTCGGTGCGCATCCGGCGCCGGCGTACCAGCGTCAGCACCGGCCCCGAGATCGCATAGGTGGTGAACAGGGTGAACAGCACCAGCGGCGGGTTGGTGAAGAGGAAGGCGAACACCAGCATGATCAGGATGGCCCAGATGAAGGAAACCCGGCCATGCAGGTCGATATCCTTGAAGCTGTAGTAACGGAAATTGCTGACCATCAGGAGCCCGGTGGCGATCGCCAGCCCCAGTGCCGGATATCCGAGGTTCTCGGCGGAAATGCCGTGACTGACGCAGACCCAGACAAATCCCGCGAGGATGGCGGCCGCCGAGGGACTCGGGAGTCCCTGGAAGTAGCGCTTGTCCTGGGTGGCAATCTGGGTGTTGAAGCGCGCCAATCTCAGTGCCGCACCGGCGGCATGGACGAAGGCCGCCACCCAGCCGGCCTTGCCGAGGCTGGACAGAATCCAGGTGTAGAGAATGAGCGCTGGCGCGGCACCGAACGAGATCATGTCGGCCATGCTGTCGTATTCGGCCCCGAAGGCACTCTGCGTGTTGGTCAGCCGGGCCACCCGGCCATCCAGGCCATCGAGCACCATGGCGATGAAAATGGCGATGGCGGCCACCTCGTACTGGCCGTTCATGGCGGAGGTGATGCCGTAGAAGCCGGCAAACAGCGCGGCGGTCGTGAACAGGTTCGGCAGCAGGTAGATGCCGCGACGACGGTTCTTGGTTTGCGGATGCTGTTCCATCATGATCCCGGTAAATGCGGTTGGGAAAACACGGCCCGGTCCCTGTCTTCGGGGTCCGGCACCGTGTCGCTACCCGGCAAGGCTAGCACGGGTACCGGAACGTCTGAATGACAAAGGGTGAGACATGCTCACCCCCTGTCGGTGCCTGCTAGCGGAACCGCATCAGTTCCGGGATTTGTCGACGATCTTGTTGGCCTTGATCCAGGGCATCATGTCGCGAAGACGCTCGCCGACCTCCTCGATCGGATGTTCACGGCCCAGGCGGCGTTTGGCCTTCAGGGTGGCGGCGCCGGCCTGGTTCTCGAGGATGAATTCACGGGCGAATTCACCGGTCTGGATCTCGCGCAGGATCTTCTTCATCTCCTGCTTGGTCTGCTCGGTAACCACGCGCGGACCGCGGGTCAGGTCGCCATACTCGGCGGTATTGGAGATGGAGTAGCGCATGTTGGCGATGCCGCCCTCGTACATCAGGTCGACGATCAGCTTGAGCTCGTGCAGGCACTCGAAGTAGGCCATTTCCGGCGCGTAACCGGCCTCGACCAGCGTCTCGAAGCCGGCCTGCACCAGCGCGGTGGCACCGCCGCACAGCACCGCCTGCTCGCCGAACAGGTCGGTCTCGGTCTCTTCGCGGAAGGTGGTTTCGATGATCCCGGTGCGGCCGCCGCCGATGGCGGAGGCATAGGACAGCGCCAGTTCCTTGGCCTGGCCGGAGGCGTCCTGGGCCACCGCGATCAGATCCGGGATGCCGCCGCCCTTCACGTACTCGCTGCGCACGGTATGGCCAGGTGCCTTGGGCGCGATCATGATCACATCGAGATCGGCGCGCGGCTGGATCTGGCCGAAATGGATGCAGAAGCCGTGGGCAAAGGCCAGTGCCCCGCCCTGCCTGATGTTGGGTTCGATCTGTTCGGAATAGAGCCTGGCCTGATGCTCGTCGGGCGCCAGGATCATGACCACGTCGGCCGACCTGACCGCGTCCTCGATCGAGGCAACCTCGAGCCCGGCGTTCTGGGCCTTGACCGCGGAAGCAGAGCCCGGACGCAGGGCCACCACGACGGAAACGCCGGAATCCTTGAGATTGAGGGCGTGCGCATGACCTTGCGAACCGTAGCCGACGATGGCCACTTTCTTGCTCCGGATGATGGAAAGGTCGGCGTCTTTGTCGTAATAGACCTGCATGGAATGTCCTCGGTGTTGAATGGGCTCGAAAGGTTTTGGGTTCAGGCGTGCAGCCCCCGCTCACCGCGGAGTATGCCCGTGGTGCCGGAACGCACGACCTCGATGATGTGATCCTCGCTGATGGCGCGCAGGAAGGCGTCCAGCTTGGATTTCTCGCCGGTGATCTCGACGACGTAGGTGCTGGAGGTCACGTCGAGGATGCTGCCGCGGAAGATGTCGCACAGGCGCTTGATCTCGTCGCGCATTGCGCCGGAGGCACGCACCTTGACCATCATCAGCTCCCGCTCGATGTGGGAGGATTCGGAGATGTCGATCAGCTTCACCACGTCGATCAGCTTGTTCAGCTGCTTGGTGATCTGCTCGATGATGTCGGCGCTGCCGGAGGTCACCAGGGTCATGCGCGACATGGAGGCATCCTCGGTGGGCGCGACGGTCAGTGTCTCGATGTTGTAGCCGCGGGCCGAGAACAGGCCGGCCACGCGCGACAGGGCGCCCGCCTCATTCTCGATGAGGATGGAGATGATGTGACGCTTCATGCCAGTTCCCGGTCCACGCTGACGCCAGGCGCCATCCTCATTTCATGGTGGGCCTTGCCGGCCTCGATCATCGGATAGACGTTCTCGCTCGGGTCGGTCAGAAAATCCATGAACACGGTGCGATCCTTGAGTTTGAAGGCCTCTTCCAGCGCCGGCCGCACATCGGCCGGCTTCTCGATGCGCATGCCGACATGGCCGTAGGCCTCGGCCAGCCTGACGAAATCGGGGATGGTTTCCAGATAGGAATGGGAATAGCGGCTCTCGTAGGAAAATTCCTGCCACTGGCGAACCATGCCCATGTAGCCGTTGTTGAGGTTGATGACCTTGATGCCGGTCCGGTACTGGAGTGCCGTGGCCAGCTCCTGGATGCACATCTGGATGCTCGCCTCACCGGTGATACAGGCGACGTCGGCGTGCGGATGAGCCAGCTTGACCCCGATCGCCGCCGGCAGGCCGAAACCCATGGTGCCCAGCCCACCGGAATTGATCCAGCGACGCGGCTGGTCGAACTTGTAGAACTGTGCCGCCCACATCTGGTGCTGGCCGACATCCGAGGTGATGAAGGCCTGGCCTCGGGTCACGGCCCACAGTTCCTCGATGACGAACTGCGGCTTGATGCGGTCGCTGCCACGATCGAAGGCGAGACAGTTCACGGACCGCCAGCGCTCGATGCGCTCCCACCAGGCGGCCAGGGCCTGGGCATCGGGCCTGGCCGGGCTGGACGCCAGCATCTCGATCATGTCGTCCATCACCGGGCCGACCTCGCCAACGATCGGCACGTCCACCTTGACCGTCTTGGAGATCGATGCCGGGTCGACATCGACATGGATGATCCTGGCATGCGGACAGAATTGCGCCAGCTTGCCGGTTACGCGATCATCGAAACGGGCGCCGATCGCCAGCAGCACGTCGCACTCGTGCATGCCCATGTTGGCTTCGTAGGTACCATGCATGCCCAGCATGCCGACGAACTGGGAATCCGTGGCCGGATACGCGCCGAGCCCCATCAGGGTATTGGTGATCGGGAAGCCCAGCAGCCGGGTCAGCTTCACCAGCGAGGCCGCAGCGTTGCCGATGACCACCCCGCCGCCGGTATAGATCATCGGCCGTTTGGCGCTCAGCAGCAGGTCGACCGCTTTCCTGACCTGCCAGCGGTGTCCGCGCACCTGCGGATTGTAGGAGCGGATGGATACCGTCTCCGGGTAGGCATAAGGGATCTTGATGTTGGGGTCGGTAATATCCTTGGGGATATCGACGACGACAGGTCCCGGCCGGCCGGTGGTGGCGATGTAGAAGGCCTTCTTGATGGTTTCCGCCAGCTTGGCGAGGTCCTTGACCAGGAAGTTGTGCTTGACGCAGGGCCGGGTGATACCGATGGTGTCACACTCCTGGAAGGCATCGCTGCCGATGACCGGCGTCGGCACCTGGCCGGTCAGGATCACCATGGGGATGGAGTCCATGAAGGCAGTCGCGATGCCGGTGACGGCATTGGTGGCGCCGGGCCCCGAGGTCACTAGCACGACGCCGGGCTTGCCGGTCGAGCGCGCATACCCATCGGCCGCGTGGGTCGCGCCCTGCTCGTGGCGCACCAGGATATGCTTGACATCCTCCTGCTTGAACAGGGCATCGTAGATGTGGAGCACGGAGCCGCCGGGATAGCCGAAAATGTACTCCACCCCCTCGTCCTTCAGACACCGGACAACGATTTCAGCGCCGCTGAGCTCCACGAACTTCACCCTGCCATAAAGATTCAGGGCGCTGGATCGCGCCCTGAGCGGATAAAAAGGTTGACTAACTTACTAGGACTTGATTACACCGTCAAGGCGGACGAGGCGACCGCCGACCCTGATGACGCCGCCGGCGACGACCAGGCCCGGGTGACGGGAATGCCTCACTTCTGCTGTCGCCAGCGGTAGTGAATCTGGCCGTCGTCACAGCGCCAGCCGCCGCGATTGCTGCCACCCGTCTCGCCCACGGACTGACAATGATGGTCCTGCACGAATTTTTGCCAGTCGTCCTCGCCCTCCGGGGCGGAAAGGATGAGATAGCCCACGGTGGCGGCAGCAAGGCCAAGGGCGGAGAAGGCGGCGGTCTCGATCGGTTTCATGGGCGACTCCTGATTGCGTGATTGCGCGGGATGTTTTTTGTTGTACGTCCTGTTGCCGACCGGCTCTCCGGCACACGGTCACACCGATCGGTTGCCACTACGACCCCCGATCGTCCGCTCCGGTTCACTGGCACGCCGGGCTTGCAGCGCTACAGACAGCCGGGCGGCTTCGGCAGCCCCGCCACCAGACAGGCATGCCGGACCGGGCTGCCGGCAAACAGGCCATTGAGATAGCGGGAATTGCCGCGCTCAGGACCCAGCGCACGCTCCACCGCCTTCACGAACATGCGGTTATTGGGCAGGTGACGAAACTGCCGGTGATAGTCGCGGAGGAAATGGACGATCTCCCAGTGGGCATCGGTCAGCACCAGGGGAATGCGGGCCGCCAGCCCTGCCGCGACGCCCTCGTTCCAGTCATCTGCATCCTGCAGAAACCCGTCCGCCGTGACGCGGGGCATCGCCGATGGTGCAGCCTCCGTCATGTGCCACCAAGACCTGCCGGCGGCTGGGCCCCGAGCCCGGCGGTCGCGTTGTCAGGGGCGCCGTTCCAGCCGAAGACGACATCGTATCGCGCGATCAAGGCCGGCACTTGCGATTCGGGAATGGCGATCAACCCCGCCCCGGACGCCAGGGTCGGGTCGGCCAGGCCGGTCGATGACGCCTGGGCGGCCCAGATACCCTCCAGGCCATACAGCGACAGGACCTCGATCAGCCGGCTACCGGACAGGGCATCGCCATCCCCGGCCGCCGCCAGCATCCGCCAGCCATCGCCGATGAACAGCACGCCAACCGGCTGGTCGAAAGCGGCGAAGGTCAGCACCTGATCCAGCCATTCCTGTCCCGCCATCCCTTCCAGCGATCGCGCCAGGACAAACAGAAAGCGCTTCGTCCTCACGTCCAGGCATCCGCATCGAAGACCAGCACCCGGTCAGCCTTCAGGCAGGCATCGACCCAGGCTCCCAGGCCACCCGGCACGAAACCCTCCCGAATCACGGCGTCCCCGCCTTGACCGCAAGCGGGATCGTAAAGCCCTCGCCGCTCGGCGGCAGCCGTGCAGAACACCAGTTCCAGACCGGCCTCCCGCCCGAGCCGCGACCAGTCGGCCCCCGCCACGTTCGCGGTATCGCCGGCGAATGCATGGCGGACGCCATCCTGGTAGAAAAAGACCCGCACGATCTCGTCCCCCGACGCGATGGCGGTCTTGATAAACTGGACTCCCTGTTCGGTGGCCCGACCCTCCAGGGGGCCCGCATTGATCTGAACGGCGTATTTCATGGCAACGTTGGGTTTGGAATGGGCTTGAACAACCCCCATTTCTCCGGGTGATATCCCCCCTGCACCGAGGCCTTGTCCATCTTGAAACGATTTGTCACAACGGCGCTGGCCACCCCGCTCTTGACCGCGCTGGCCACGGCAGCGGCGCCGGCCGTCCGCGCTGAGATGCCCGACATCCAGCTGCCGGATATCGGCGATCCGACCGGGACGCTGATGACCGCCCAGCAGGAGGGAGAATTGGGCGCGGCCTTCTATCGCAGCCTGCACGCAAGGATGCAGATCAACAACGACCCCGAGGTATGGGATTACATCCAGTCGCTGGGTTCCCGCCTGACCGCCAACAGCGATACGCCCACCCAGAATTTCACCTTCTTCGTCGTCAATGAGCCAGTCATCAACGCCTTTGCAGGTCCCGGCGGCTACATCGGCGTCAACTCAGGCCTGATCCTGCTTTCAGAACAGGAAAGCGAACTGGCCTCGGTACTGGCACACGAAATCTCGCACGTCACCCAGCGCCATCTGTTCCAGACCTTTCAGGCGGCCAGCCGCATGTCCATCCCCACAGCGCTGGCCATGCTCGGCGCCGCCCTCATCGGCGCGCAAGGCGGCGGCAATGCGGCCATAGCCGCGATGATGGCGGCCCAGGGCATGAGCCAGCAATATCAGATCAACTTCACCCGCGACAACGAGGTCGAGGCGGATCGCGTCGGCATGCAGATTCTCTCCAAATCGGAATTCGATCCGCGAGCGATGCCGGAATTCTTCGAACGAATGCAGCAATCGACCCGTTTCGCCGGCAACCGCATCCCGGAATTCCTGCTGACGCACCCGGTCACCGTGGCGCGCATCTCCGACACCCGCGACCGTGCCGAACAATTCGCCTATCGGCAGTACCCGGACTCCCTGCCCTACCAGGTCATCCGCGCCAAGCTGCGCGTACAGACCGCGCCCAGCCCGCGCAATGCGCTCGACTACTTCACCACCATGCAGACGCGCGGTACCGGCCAGCAGCAGGACATCATGGCCTACGGCCTGGCCCTGGCACAATCCCGGCTCGGACAGACCGAAAGAGCCAGGACAACACTGCAGCGCCTCGTCAGAACCTACCCGCATCAATCGCAGTTCATGAACGCGCTGGCGGAAACCGAAATGGACGCCAAGCAGTTCGGCAAGGCAGCGGAGCTGTACGAACTCGCCCTGCAGCGTTTCCCGGACAACCAGGCGATGACCCTGAACTATGTCCGCGCCCTGCTGAACACCGGGCAGACCGCCAAGGCACGGACGGTGCTGCACGACCTCATCAAGCATCATCCGCCGACGCCGGACATCTACGAACTGATGGCGGAAGCCTACAGCAAGCTAGGCAACGAGGGTGAGTCGCACCGCTACTATGCCGAGGGCTACTATCTGCTGGGCCAGACCAAGTCGGCCATCCTGCAGATGCAGCTGGCCAAGCGCGCGGCGGGCGGCAACTTCTATCTCAATTCGGTGATCGACGAACGCGTGACCCAATGGCAGGCCGAAGAGGCGGCGCAGAAAGAGCGCTGATTCAGCCCAGCCCCACGATCCCGCGCTCGATCTCCCCCTGCTTGCGCAGCTCGCGCTTCATGATCTTGCCGGCCGCGTTCTTCGGCAATTCATCCAGCACCACGAAGCGACGGGGAACCTGATGGCGCCCCAGCCAGGCGCGGCAATGCTCGCGAAGGGCCTTCTCGCTGCCGGCACCGGAAGGGTCCAGCGCTACGTACGCCACCGGTACCTCGCCATGCAGCGCATGCGGCTCGCCAACCACGGCAGCTTCGCGCAATCCCGGGTAGCGGTAGAGCACCTCCTCGACCATCCGGGGGTAGACATTCATGCCGTTGACGATGATGAGATCCTTCTTGCGGTCGACGATGCTGAAATAACCGTCCGCATCGCGCATCCCGAGATCCCCGGTCAGGAGCCAGCCATCGCGGAAGACCTCGGCGGTGGCTTCCGGCTGGTTCCAGTAGCCTTTCATCACATTGGGCCCGCGCACGGCGATTTCGCCGACCTCGCCATCCGGCAGGGTCCGGCCGGCATCGTCGACGATCCGCATTTCCACCTCCGGTACCGGCAAGCCCACCGTACCCGGCTTGGCCAGCCCATCGATGGGATTGACGCAGGTCACCGGCGAACACTCGGTCGGGCCGTCGCCCTCGTAAAGGCGGATACCGAAGCGAGCCTCGAACTGGTTCAGGGTCTGGACCGGCATGGCCGCCCCGCCAACGATACCGAAACGCAGCGAGCGCAACTGGCTGATCCGCTCCTCGCGCAGCCGCAGCAGGACGGCATACATGCTGGGCACGCCAAGAAAGATGCTGGCCCGGTGCCGCGCGATGGCTTCCGCCACCGCCTCGGGCTCGAACCGCGCCATGGGAATCAGGGCGCAACCGCTGGCAAGCGGCGTCAGCATGCCGACGGTGGCCGCGAAGGCATGGAACATCGGCAGCACCACCAGCACCCGGTCCAGCCCGGGCCGCCATTTCATGGCATGCCGCACGCTCCGGACGTTGGCAACCAGATTGGCGTGCGTGAGCATGGCGCCCTTGGGAAAACCGGTCGTCCCCGAGGTATAGAGGATGGCGGCCAGATGCTCCCGCGCCTCGATGGTCGGCGATGGCGGAACGCCCGCCGGCGCGTCGGCCAGTTCGCCCAGGGCGATGCGCGGATCTGCTGCCGGCACGATGCGGGCCGACCAGCGCAGCATGCCCGCCTGTCCGGCCAGATCCCGGACCTTCTCCGCCAGTGCCTCGTGAAACACCAGGCCCCTGGCTCCCGAATCGTTGAGGATGTGCAGGATTTCGGGGCGATTGATGAGCAGGTTGATGGGCACAACCGTGGCGCCCGCCAGGAGAATGCCGACATAGACGATGGCGAACTCGGCGCCATTCGGCGCGTACAGCGCCACCCGATCGCCCGGCTCGATGCCTCTTGCCGCAAGGCCGGCGGCGATATCGCCCGCCAGGCGGTGGAATCGACGGTGATCGATGACGCCGGCATCGGTCAGGATGGCGGGAACCTGGGCATAGGTCTCCGCGCTCTCGCGCAGCAGGTCGCTCAGGCTGGTCATGATGTCAGCGCGGCGGATGGAGACCTCACAGACAGCCAGCCCCCCACCCGCCGCCAGTTCGCTGCCGATTCGGATCAGTTGATGACGTTGTGGCCGCGGTTGCGCATGCAGTTGATGAAGGCACGCTTGTAGGCCTCGTCGCCGCTGACACCCGTGTAAGTGCCGCCACCGAGACCCCCCGCCGCCGCACCGATGGCGGCGCCGCCGCCAGGATTGCCGGCTACCGCGCCGATGGCGGCCCCTGTTGCCGCGCCGAGCAGACCGCCGGCGACGGCACCCTTGGCCGTCTCGGTGCCGGGGGAACCGGCCTCCTTGGCCAGCATCTTGCACTCCTCCGTATCCTGGGGAATTCTTGCCGCATTGGGGTCGTTGTGGCTGTCCGTCACCGGCTGCCAGCCGGTGTAGGTCGCACAGCCCGCCGTCATCGCCAAAGCCAGCGTCAGAAAAGCGGTTTTGTTCAGCATTCGGTGTCTCCGGGTCGTTCAGGGTCTGTCGGGTTGAGAGCTTGCCGCCACGGGCGAGCCAGGCACGCCGCTGGAATCCGCGGTCATCGGCAAGCGACTGGGTTGCGTCGCCGGGCTAGCCGCGCCGATGGCGGATCGCAGGTAGCCGGGAGAGCCGGCGTTGCGGCTGCTGCGCGCGCCTGCATCAACCCAGCAGGGCCTCGCCCTGTGCCAGACGCGGCAGCGATCCATTCAGCCCCATAGCATAGCTCATGGCCAGTTTCTTCGCGGGCCTCAGCCGTTCGGCGAGGCCCAGGCCAAGGTTCCGGACCAGTCGCAACGGCAGGTGCCGGTTGCCGAAGGCCCGGTAAAAGCCGTCCATGACCGTCATCATCAGCAGATTGTTGCTGCGCCGCATGCGCTCATAACGGGCCAGCGCCGCCTCGGATGCCCAGTCCTCCTGCTTGCGCTGGGCCGAGATCAGCACTTCCGCCAGTGCGGCGGCATCCAGCAAGCCGATGTTGACCCCCTGCCCGGCCAGGGGGTGGATCATGTGGGCCGCATCGCCGATCAGAGCGACGCCCGGCTTGATGTAGCGCAACGCATGCTGCCGACGCAGGGGAAAACTGCCGCGCGCGGTGATGGCCCGGATCTGGCCCAGGCACGGCGGGAAAGCGGCCAGCAGCTCGGCCAGCAGCTCGGCGTCGGGCAGACCCTTGAGGCGCTGGACCTCCTCCGGACGGTGATACCAGACCAGCGAGGCATGCGGGCCGCTCAGGGGCAGCAGCGCCTGCGGGCCAACCGGGGTGAAACGCTGCCAGGTGATGTCCTGTTGCGCGGCAGCGGTGTCGACGGTAAGCACCAGGGCGTGCTGCTCGTAATCCCAGCCGCTCACACCCATGCCGGCAGCCTGCCGGACCCGGGAAAAACCGCCATCGGCGGCGACCAGCAGGCGGGTCCTGAGCACACGTCCATCGTCCAGTTCCACCTCGGAGCCGTGCGGCTGATAGCGGATCGCCCGGGTCTTCACGGGCGACAGCAGGCTGACGTTGTCGAAGTCCCGCAGGCGATCCAGTACCGCGAGCTGGATCACGCGGTTCTCGACGATATGCCCCAGCACCGGCTCGTTGATTTCCTCGCTGCGGAACTCGACATCGCCGGCATCCTCCCAGACACGCATGCGGCGGTATGGACACAAGCGGCGCGATGCGATGCCATCCCAGGCACCGATTGTCCTGAGGATATTGGCGGAGGCGACACTGACCGCCGATACCCGGAGGTCATGCGGCTGTTCGGGCGAAAAGGGCATGGGCGGCGCGTCCTCCAGCACGGCAACCCGCAGCCCGCTGCCGCCCAGCGCGCAGCCCAGCGTCCCGCCGACCATGCCACCCCCGACAATCAGGACATCGTAATCTTCGTTCATGCTTACCCCCGTTGCTCTGGGAAGGGATTATCCCGTATTGAGGAGGGAATGCCCAAGACACGACGTGTCCCGCGCGCGATGAACCGGGCGCTACGGGAATCCTGACCCTTCCGCCACCGCCGGATCAGGATGGCAGGACAGGAGAAAGCGGCCGGCGCATGGCCCGGCAACCGCGCCATCCCGGCCGGACTCTTTCTCAATCGGCCAATGTTGGCTACCATCACGACGATTCCACCGGACGGCGATGCACCGTGCCCACACCGCCGCAACAAGCCCGCCCCCCCTACCGACAGGACTCGCACGATGAAATACGGCGCTTTGACATTGATGCTGGCAACGAGCCTGCTCCTCTCCGGCTGCAACACCTGGAGCGGCTTCGGCCAGGACCTGCAGAAGGTCGGCCAGAAGGTTCAGCAGCAGGGCGACAAAGTCAAGCATTGAGATTCGCCGGTCATCCCGGCCTGCGCCCAGCCGACACGCCGGACCGGACCTGAATCCCGTTACCCCTCCGCCTGCCCGGACCGCGTCGCTGTCCGCTTCATCCCGGGCAGCGCGCCTTGCCGGCCGGCAAGGACAGGTTCAGATTCAGACGGCGTTTTCGTCCTCGACCATGTTGGTCGCCACCAGTCCCGCGAAGGCGCAGAGAAAGCCGTTGATCATCAGCCAGAACGGCAGGGTCTCGAGACCGAAGAACTTCGCCCCCGTCACGATCGCCCACAGCATCGCCATCAAGGCCGTCAGCACCGTGCTGACGGCACCGACGATGCCGCCGTGAGCAAAACCATGGTGACCGGCCTTCCTGGCGGCGACAGAACCCGATACCAGGCATGTCGCCAATCCCAGCAGCTGGTTTAAACCATAGAGCAAACCCTGATAATCTCCCGTGGCGGCCCGCTCACCGATCAGCGCCGGCAGCAGGATCACGTGCACCACATAGAGCCCCAGAAAGATCGCGATACCCCAGATGAGGGCTTTGCCTTCGATGACCATGTGTTATCTCGATGTTTAACGGCGGTTGGCGACAACGGGCAGACATCGGACCAACAGGCCAATCCCATCCCCGGCCCGACCGTTGAAAATGCGCCTGCGGTTAGACGGGCCAGGGCTGAAAAATTCCTGATACCGGCATATCCCGCATGAAATCACTGATGTATCGCCAGGCCCGCTGGTGCGCCACGCACCCTGGCGGGGTGCTTCTGGTCGCCGCCCTCCTGTCATTGCTGGCGATCGTAGCGGCGGCGCGACTGCCCGTCCACACCTCCCGCCAGGCCCTGCTGCCCCAGGACACCGACGTCGCCCGACGCCTGAGCACTTTCCTGGGCAAGTTCGGCGCGGCCTCCGACCTGATGATCGCCATCGAGGGAGCCCCACGTGCCGAGCTCGAATCCTACGCCACGGAACTCGCCAGGCGGCTCAACCAGCAGCCGGAAATCGCCTACGCCACCGAGCGCCTGGATACCGATTTCTTCGCCCGCCACGCCTACCTGCTCGCCCCGCGCACCGCGCTGACCCGCCTCGAACAGGGGTTGTCACTGGCCGCCGACGCGCCATCGGTGCCGCTGGACAGCATGCTGGCGGCAGCCGGGGACACACTCGCGGCCGTGCCCTCCGGACCGGGCCCCGACTTGCAGCAGATGACCACCACCATCCGCGCCGCCGATGCCCTGCTGGCCGAATGGCAGCGCTGGCTGGGCGCATCGCAGCCACCCGACACCGTGGACTGGAGCGGCCTGCTGTCGGCGGTCGGCGCCAGGGAGCTAGGCAACGGCTACTTCGCCTCGCACAACGGGCAAATGCTGGTGGTCTTCGTCCATCCGCGGGATGCCTCGGAAGCCTTCGAGACGCTGCAGCCCTTCAACGAGCGGGTCCGCAGCGTGGCCGGGGGGCTTGCCCGCGAGTACCAGGCCAGCGGACGACCCGCGCCCTCATTCGTCCTGACCGGCATGCCGGCGATCGAGTACGAGGAGTATCTCGACATCGAGCGGGACATCAAGCTGGTCATCTGGACGGCGGCGGGCCTGATCGCCGCGCTGATCCTCCTGGTGGTGCGGAGCATCCGCTGGGCACTGGCCATCTTCATTCCCATGGGTCTGGGCGCGCTGTGGAGCCTGGCGCTGGCCCTGCTAACCGTCGGCCACCTAAGCATCATCACGTCCAGCTTCTTGGCGATCCTGTTCGGACTGGGTGCGGACTACGGCATTTTCACCTCCTCGCAGATCGCCGAAGCCCGCCGTGCCGGCAAGCCCCTGATCGAGGCCATCGGCACGGGAATCGCCGGCTCCTTCTCCGCCGTCATGACGGCGGGCGGCGCTTCGCTGCTGATATTCGGTGCGCTGGCCACCGTCGAGTTCCCGGGCTTCGCCGAGCTGGGCCGGGTCGCGGCAGGCGGGGTACTGCTGATCCTGCTTGGTACCTGGCTGGTTCAGCCTGCCGTCTATGCCCTGTTCCCGCCCCGCCTGGCGGTGCCCCCCACACCGGCCGGCCCCCGGCCAAGGCCCGGCCGCCGCGGTGCCTTCGCCCGCTCGCTGGCCTGGCTCTGGGTGGGACTCGCGCTGGCAACCGCCTGGATCGGCATCCGGGCCGGCCTGGCCATTCCCTTCGACTACGACGTGCTGTCGCTGCTGCCGGCCGATTCCACCGCCGCCCAGTACCAGCGGCGCATGGCCAGCGAAACCGACTATCAGTCCGAGGTCATCATCTTCACCGCCAGTAACCTAGACGACATGCGCCGGATCACCGCCGGCGCCAGCGCGCTGCCGACGATCGCCCGCGTGCAGTCGATCACGCAGCTGTTCCCGGAAGACGCGACGGAACGCGTCGTCAGCGCCAAGACCATCGGCCGGGCAGCGCAAGCGCCCGGCCTGCAGCGGCAGCTGGATCTCCTCGACCGGCAGGGCCTAGACGAGCCAACCTTCAGCCGCCTGCGCACGGTGCTGGAAAAGGCCCAGACCAGGATCGAGGAAGGCCAGGAACAGGCCTTCTCGGCCGGCCATGAGACGCTGGTGCACGAGCTCGAATCGCTGCGCACGCGGCTGGAATCCCTGCGCGCCAGTCTCGCGGCCAACCCCGCGCAGACCCGCGACCGATCCGAACGCTTCCTGTGCGCCCTGGTGGGCGAGGCCCGGCGCGGTCGCGAGCAGCTTGCCGGCTGGGATTCGGCCCGGGCGCTGTCACCCGGCGATTTGCCGCCCAGCCTGCGGGATCGCTTCGTGGCGCCGGACGGCACCCTGGCCGCCTACGCCTTCCCCGCCGAGAGCGTCTACGACTGGGATTATCTGGAGCGCCTGGTTCGCGAGGTGTACGCCGTCTCGCCCGAGGCCACCGGCTTTCCGACCACCCATGAGGCCTTCTCCAGGGCCGTGGTCGAGAGCTTCGGCCAGGGAACCCTGCTGGCCATCGCCGTCTGCCTGGCCTGGCTGCTGCTGATCCTGCGCAGCCTGCGCGGCTTCGTGCTGGCCTCCCTGCCCCTGGTCATCGGCGGCGGCTGGATGCTCGGACTGATGGCGCTGCTGGGCCTTCGCTACAATTACGCCAACATCATCGCCCTGCCGCTGGTGATCGCGCTGGCGGTCGATTACGGCGTCTGGTTCAGCCACCGCTGGCGGGCGCTCCGGCAAGCCGGCCCCCTGGCCGTGACCCTGGATGCCGGCAAGGTCATCGCGCTGGCCGCCGGCACCGAACTCGCCGGTCTCGGCGCCATCACCCTGGCCAGCTACCGCGGCGTATCGGGCCTGGGTATGGACATCACGCTCGGACTGCTATCCTGTCTGGCGGCAACCCTCCTGGTGGCGCCGGCCATCGGGCAATTGATCGATCCGACCGGAAAACCGTGAACAGCACATTGATATCCTCTCTCCGCCTGTTGGCCGCCGGGCTGGCGCTGGCAACCGCGACATCCGCCGCTCTGTCGGCACCTGCCCCCATCCTGGTCTGCTACCCCGGTGGTCCGGTCAGCGAAGCGGAAGCCAATACCGCCATGGCATCGATGCTGCGGGTCGTGGAGCGTATCGGCCAATGGCCGGCCAACAGCTTCACCAGCAGCTTCACGACGGCAGCGGACACCTGCCGCAGTCAGCTGGATCAGCTGAAGCCGGCCTTTGCCATCACCTCGCTGGGACTTTTCCTGGAACAGCGCGACGCCCACCATCTGGTTCCCGTGGCCCAGCCACGCATGAAGGGCGCGACCTCGGAGCACTACCGCCTGCTGGTGCAGAAGGGCAAATATGGCCGCCTCGACGAACTCAAGGGCAAGGCCATCGGCGGCACGGTGCTGGAGGAACCCGACTTCCTCCAGCGGATCGTTTTCGCCGGCAAGCTCGATCCCCGCTCGGCCTTCGAACTCAAGCCATCGCGCCAGGCCATCCGGGCGCTGCGTGCCCTGGACAAGGGTGAACTGGATGCGGTGCTGGTAAACGGCCAGCAGTTCGCGGCCCTCGGCTCGCTGCCGCTGCAGAATCCCATGGAAGCCATCTACACCTCCGGCGACATCCCGCTCATGGGCATGGTCGCCGATAGCCAGGCCAGCTCCGCCAGCGAGCGCGAGCGCTTCGCCCGCGCCCTGCAAGGGATGTGTGGAGACAGCGAGGGCAAGAAACTGTGCGAGCTGTTCGGCATCGAGGCCTTCGTCCCGGCCAGCCCCGGCGCGATCGAGCCGATGATCACCCTATGGAAACAGGAAAGATAGGTCGTGCGATCGCTCCCCATCAGCCTGCTCGCCGCAGCACTCCTCATCGGCGGCTGCGCCAGCCTGCCGGATCAATGGGTACGCTTCCCGGGACTTTCGGACTGCCCGGAGACATCGCCGACGAGCCTGCTCGCGAATGGCGACCGGTTCGGACCCGGCAGCTCGACCCACAGCCTGCAGTGCGCCCTCAGCGTTGCGCGTAACAGCAACGCGCCGGAGGTGCAGCGCTCCGCCCTGCCAAGCCGGCTGGCCCTGCATCTGGCGGAGCGCGAGCCGGACAGCGCCCGCAAGGAGGCGCTGGCCCGTGAAGGCGTGCAGTGGGCGGAGCAGGCGCTCCGTCAGGGCGCCGAACGGGATGGCGCGGTTCACTACTATCTGGCGGCCAACCTCGGCCTGGCGGTCCACCAGCACCCCCTGCAGGCCGCCGACAGCGTCTCCCGGCTGGAGCAGGAACTGCAGACGGCCGTCCGCCTCTCTCCGGGTGTCGACGATGGCGGCCCCCTGCGGCTGCTGGGCATGCTGTATCTGAAGGCACCTTCCTGGCCGACGGGCATCGGCGATGGAGACAAGGCGCTGGGGTGGTTGCAGAAGGCGGTCGACCAATACCCGCAGCATCCGCTCAACCACCTGTTCCATGCCGAGGCGCTGTGGGAGGTCGACGAGAAAGGTGCCGCGGCCAGGTCCGCGCTGGAAGAAGGACTCAGGCAGCTGCGCTCAGGGCCGTGGGGTTACAACAAGACCATCTGGGGCAAGGAGTTCTCGCAAGTCGCGCAGGAACTGGACACCCCGCTGCGCTGACTCCTGCCACAAACATCCCCGCCATCGACATATCGTGAGCACGCAACCGAACACCCCCATCCTGGCCGAAGCGGCCACCCGCAAGGCCGTCGGCTACCTGTTGGGGCTCCAGAAGGAAAGCGGCGACTGGGAAGGCGAAATGGTCTGGTGCACCATGATCCTCGCCCAGGCGGTGATCGTCCGCACGCTCGTTGGCCGCCCCTATCACGAGGCGGAACGCCAGCAGATCATCCGGCATTTCGCGGTCAATCAGGCCGACGACGGCTCCTGGGGCATGCACCCCGAGTCGCCCGGTTATGTCTTCTTCACCACGCTGGCGTACATCGCCCTGAGATTACTGGACGTGCCGACCAGCGACCCCCGGCTGGCCCGTGCCCGGGCCTGGCTGCACCGGCAACCGGGTGGCGTGAAGGGGATTCCGACCTGGGGCAAGTTCTGGCTGGCCATGCTGGGCCTCTACGAATACACCGGGCTCAACGCCATTCCGCCGGAGCTGTTCCTGCTCCCGCGATGGCTCCCCTTCCACCCCAGCCGGTTCTATTGTCATACACGACTCATCTACCTTGGCCTGGCCTACCTTGCCGGCCGCCGCTACCGGGCCGATCTGCCGCCGGCGCTGATCGAGGAGTTGCGGAAAGAACTCTACGACGAGCCCTATGACACCATCGACTTCGCCGGCCTGCGCCACACCCTGGCGCCGGGCGATGTCCATGTCCCGATCAGCCCCCTGCTGCGGCGCATCTATGATCTGCTGGCGCTGTTCGAACGCTGGCACAGCCCGCGGCTGAGAGAAAAAGCCTTGGCGGCCTGTTTCGACCGCATCCTCTATGAGCAGCGCAGCACCCGATATCAGGGCATTTCTCCGGTGAACGGCCTGCTCAATACCCTGGCCATCTTCGTCGAGGACCCTCGGCATCCCGACCTGGAACCCAGCCTGGCGGGCGTCGAGGCGTGGCGCTGGGAAGACCCGGCGGAGGGTCTGCGCTATGTCGGCGCCCGCTCGAACACCTGGGACACCGGCTTTGTCCTGCAGGCGCTGGCCAATCTCCGGCAGACCGATGACGACACCCGCACGGCGGTCGGCAAGGCGCTGCGCTTCCTCGAACGCGCCCAGCTGACGGAGGAGCTGCCCGACCCCGCCGACCACTGGCGGGATCCCGCGCTGGGTGGCTGGTGTTTTTCCGACGGCCAGCACCGCTGGCCGGTCAGCGACTGTACCGCCGAGGCCGTCTGCGGCATTCTCGCCGCCGCCGAACACCCTGAACTGCAAACCATACCCACGCTGGATGTCGAGCGCCTGACGCAGGCCATCCGCTTCATCCTGTCCCGGCAGAATGCCGACGGCGGCTTCGGCACCTACGAGCGCCGCCGGGCCGGCAAGCTCATGGAGCTGGTCAACCCGTCCGAGATGTTCGGACAATGCATGACCGAACTCTCCTATCTCGAATGCACGGCCTCCTCCCTCGCCGCGCTCTGCCACTATCGCCGGCATTACCCCGACTTCCCCGGCGGCGAGATCGACCGTGCGATCCCGCGGGCCATCGCGCTGCTGCGCAAGGGCCAGCTGCCGGACGGCGCCTGGCCGGGGTTCTGGGGCATCAACTACACCTATGCGATCTTCCATGTGGCAAAAGGTCTGCGCCTGGCCGGCATGCCGGCCACCGACCCTGCCCTAGTCCGGGCTGCCGCCTGGCTGAAGGACAAGCAGCGCCCCGATGGCGGCTGGAGCGAGCATTACAGCAGCTGTCTCGACGGCCAGTACCGGGAACATCCGGAAACCCAGGTGGTCATGTCCAGCTGGGCGATCCTCGCCCTGCTGGAAATCCTGCCGCCTCAGGACAGCGCCATCGAGCGTGGCATCTTGTGGCTTATGCAACAACAGCGGGCGGACGGAGGCTGGCCACAGCAAGCCGTGAATGGGGTTTTCTTCGGCGCGGCGATGCTCGACTACCGCCTTTACCATACTTATTTTCCGGTTTGGGCCCTGACACGATATACTTGTGCTGTAAATACACGACAAAGTTGCCCACAAGCCACAGCTGTTGCATGATGATCCCGGATAGTCTGGCCAGTGGTTCATCCACAAGCCCATGCGGCACGCAATGGACGCGTTGCCGGGCTCGCCCAACAATCTTCCGCCAGACCTGCCAAGCCTGAACTTATGACGGGTAATTCCGAGTTGACGATGGAAACACACGCGATGAATCATCTGGACACCGACGTCCTTATCGCCGGGGGCGGCGTGGCTGGTGCTGCCGCTGCTGCGGCCCTCTCGCCCCTGGGCTTGCGCATACTGATCGTCGAACCCAAGCTCTCCCATGGCCGGCGCCTGGCCGGCGAGCTGATTCACCCGCCCGGCATCGATGCGCTCAAGCAGCTGGGCCTGCTCGAGAACGATGCCAATATCGGCGCCGATATCGGTGGGTTCGCCATCTTCCCCTACCAGCCGGATCACGAAGTCCAGGAGTCGGAATCGGTCATCCTGCCCTACAGCGAAGTGGATGGCCTGACCCATGGCGGCATGGCCATCGAACACCAGGCCCTGAAAAACCATCTGCTGGAGAAGGTGAAGCACTTTTCCGGCGTCGATGTCTGGCTCGGGGGGCGGGTTTCCTCGATCGAGCAGAACGAAGGCGAGGACGATTATGCCGCCATCGTCACCACCGATACCGGGACAACCCGCATCCGGGCGCGACTCATCATCGGTGCCGACGGACCGATGTCGCAGGTACGGAAGCTGACCGGCATTCCACACGAGACACACCGCTACTCGGGCATGATGGGCGTCGAAGTGGACGACACCCACCTGCCCAATCCCGGCTATGGAAACATCTTCCTGAATCCGCTGGGCATCTCCTATGCCTACAGCGTCAGCACAGGCCGTGCCCGGGTGATGTTCGAGATCCTGCGCGGGGATAATTCCAAGGAATCCATCCGCGAGCATCTCAAGTTTTTCCCGGCGGCCTTCCGCGAGGACATCGAGGCAGCCATGGCCCAGGACAAGCCGATGGCCGCCGCCAACTACCGCATCGTGCCGCAGAGCAGCGTCAAGGCCAACATCGCGCTGCTGGGTGACGCCCGCGGCTGCTGCCATCCGCTGACGGCATCGGGGATTACCACGGCGGTCAAGGATGCCCTGAGCCTGCGGGACGCCCTGGTCGAGACCCGCTTCAACGTTCCGAAAGCCCTGCGCCGTTACGCCATCGCGGCGGGGCGGGTACAGCTGACCCGCCGTACCCTCTCGGAAGAGCTGCGCGAAGCCTTCCTGTCGCATACGGCGGAAGCGGAACTGCTCAACCAGTGCATCTTTTCCTACTGGCGCAGCTGCCCCAAGGGACGCGCGCACTCGCTGGCGCTGCTGTCCACCCAAGACAGCAGCATCGTCTCGATGGGCGCTCAGTTTGCCCTGGTCGTGATGCAGGCCTTCCGCCTGTTTCCGGAGCGGATCAGGAGCGGCCAGACCAGCCTATGGCTGCGCTCGATGGCAAAGCTGGCCCTCAAGGGCATGAACATCCAGCAGAACGCCTTTCGTCATTGGTTGCGGGAACAGCATGCCCTTGGCCTTGGCAGGTGATGGCGAGGTCCGCGTGGATTGCGCCTGAGGGCGCGTCCTGCGGCGAATCCCGCTCACGCCCGCAGCCGGAACCCGTGCTCGCCCGGCACGGGAAAGACCCGGCCAGGCCTCATTCGACACCAATGCGTATCGCCTGAGTCGGGCAATATTTCGCCGCGGCCCTGGCCTTCTCCAACTCGGCTTCCGGGGGATGATCGTTGAGGATGGTCAGGTGCCCTTCCTCGTCCACATGGAAGAGTCCGGGGGCTTCGCCCATGCAGGCGGCGTGTCCCTTGCACAGATCCCGGTCGAGCCGGATCCGGAAATGCCCCGCTGATGCCATGGCGATCCCCTCGTCACCAGTCCGAGCGGCCTCTGCTGCCGTGCTGGCCGACCGGCGGCGGCGATAGCGGATGCGGCAGGGCGACCCGGGCTCGACCACCATCTTAGTGTAATCGTCCCGATAGCTGTCGGGCGCGTCCACCAATTCGAATTCGTAGCGCCGCAGCAGGATGCAGAAAATCGCCTTGATCTGGAACAGGGCGAAGGCATTCCCCGAGCATTTGTGCCGCCCGCCCCCGAAGGCCTGCCACGCATACAGGTTCCTGTCCTCGGCGCGCTCGGGCGAATAGCGGTCGGGATCGAACTGTTCCGGGTTGGGAAACAGCGCGTCGATGCGATGGGTGACCGCCGGTGCCGCACAGACAAACTTGCCGGCCTTGATCAGGTAATCGCCGACCGTGAAATCCTGCAACACCTTACGCATCAGAATGATCAGCGGTGGATGCAGGCGCAGCACCTCCTTCAGCACGCTCTCCAGCTTGGGGACTTGCCGCAGCGACTCGAAGGTCACCTTGCCATCCTCGCCGAACAGGGCATCCAGCTCCGCCACCACTGCCTGCATCCAGGACGGATGCCGCAGCAATTCGATCAGAACCCAGGCCGTCGTGCCGGAGCTGGTGTGGTGGCCGGCAAAGATCGTGGCAATCAGCATGCCGGTAATCTCGTGTGGCGTCAGCTTGCTGCCATCCTCGTAGGTAGCATCGATCAGCGTCTGGAAGACATTCGGGCTGTCGGAACGCGCCTTGGCCCGTCGCGCCATGATTTCGGTGACCAGCACCTGCAAGCGGGCGCGAGCCTTGTCGCGGCGCCGGAAGACCGGTAGCGGCAGGTTCGGGAACACATAGGCGATCGGCTGGATCCCCTGCTCCAGATCGTGATAGATCTCGGCAAAAACCTTGTTCAGCTCGAAGCGGAATTCCGGCCCCAGCAGGCAATGACTGGACGTGTAGATGGTCAACTCCTTGGTGAACGCCAGGAGATCGATCTCACCGGCCTCGCCCCAGCCCGCAATCAGGTTCTCGACCTCCTCGACGATCAGATCCGCATAGGTACGCATCGGCTTGTCCCGCAGCGCCGGCATCAACATTTGCAGCTGCTGGTTCTTCTTGCGGATCGGTGCATCGAACACCACGCCCTGGCCGAAGATCGGCGTCATGATCTTGTAGGCCGCCCCTTGGTCCAACTGCTCGTCAGGCGCACGGTAGAAAGCCTCGCTGGCCTTGTCACCGGTCAACAAGACCATGTCCTGATGGAACATCTTGAACTCGGCCACGTCGCCCAGCTGCTCGCGCAGGCTCATCATGAACAGGTGCGGGTTCTTGCCGAAGGCGAGGATATGTCCGAGCAGCGGCAACGCGCCCTGCAAACGGGGCGGTGCCATCAGGCCGGAACGACGGATGGAGGAATCAGAGCTCATGAGAGGTGCGGAATGGCGAGGAAGGAATCGACAAACTAAGTTGCGGGGGATGATAGCCCAAGCCGGGGCGCGGACACGAGCAGGGGGCGCAGCAC
>NZ_BAAHXD010000009.1:0-86016 GCF_054657115.1 Methyloparacoccus murrellii
GTGAGGATGGCGGCCAGCAGCGCCAGCAGGGTCTTGCGCTGTTCCGCGACCAGCGCCATGGCCTCGTCGACGCTCTGCTCGACGGTCAGGCCCCAGCGGAAAGAAGGTACGTAGACCCAGGACGAGTAGACCCGTTGCCGGAGGATATTGGTCACCTCGCCCGCGCCCTGGTCGCCCTTGACGGCGCTCTGCAAGTCCTGGGCATGGTCGTCGCCCATGTCCACGCTCAGCTGGAAGGCCGCCTCGTCGCGCTTGCGCATGGGCGCGGCCGCCCAGATGGTGTTTTGCACCAGGCTGCCGACAATGGTGTTGCCCGTACGCCCGAGGCCGGAATAGTCGCTGAGGATGCCGTAGATTTCCTCGGTGTTCAGCTGCAGGATGATCAGTCCGGTCTTGCGGCCATCTTCCTGGATGATCGGTGCCGCGACGAAGGCCAGGGGGATGTCGTTGCCGGGGTAGAGGGCGAAGTCGGAGATGTCGGGCTCCAGCAGCGTCAGGGTGCGCCTGGTGAGGGAGGCCAGCGGCGTGCTCTGTTGCGGGCCGGACAGCAGGTTGGCGCCGAGCTCGAGATGCGCCAGCGTCTGGAACATGACCTCGCCCCGGGAGTCGACGACGATCGCTTCGGAAAACCCGAGGCTGGGGCCGAAGTAATTGACCAGCTCCCGCACCCTGCTCCTGGCTTCCGCCAGCGTCTCGCGGGTGCTCTGACGGTCCTGGAGTGCCCGGGTGGCGTCGGCCAGCCGCTTGAGGCGGCCCAGGACCCCGGCGCCGCGGGCGCGCTCATAGGCATAGATTTCCAGCGAGCTGGCCTTGTCCTTGGCGATCATGGTCAGCTGCAGGAGGGTCTTGTCACGCAGCGAGTTGCTGGCCTTGCGGTCGATCAGGATCGCCGTGACCAGCATCGGCACCATGACCAGCAGGATGAACCAGAGGCTCAGCCGCCGGGCCAGGCTGGTGTTGTGCCATCGCAGACTTTCCGGGAAGGTCATGGTTGCCTCGGCACCGCTTTCTCGGTGGCGGTATTGACCCAATTGCCATCCCATTCCTGGAACAGCTGCCGCACGAAGTCGTCCCAGTCGCGCATGGCGCGGGAGCGCGGGTAGGGCACCGGACGGATCGGGTAGTCGGCGGACCAGACGATCTGGATGTTGCCGTCCTCGCGGACCTGGCCGATGTTGAACGAGCGCCAGGTATGGCGGGTGGAGGGATCGACGGTGATGATGCCTTCCGGGGCGTTGTGGCTGAGGCCGAGCAGTGCCTGGGTGACATCCTCGGCGTCGAAGCTGTTGGCACGCTCGGCGGCGCGGTACCAGAGCTGGGTGCTGAAGTAGGCGCTTTCCATGACGTCGCTGAGTACCCGCTGGCTACCGTAGCGGTCGCGGAACTTCTGGATGAAGGCACGGTTTTCGGGCCGGTCGATGCTCTGGAAGTAGGGCCAGGCCGAATAGTGTCCCGCCAGGTCGGCCAGTGGCAGGCTTTGCAGCTCGGCTTCGCTGATCGAGAAGGAGATGACCGGTGATGCCTGGGCGGTCAGTCCCGCCGCCTTGAGTGCCCGGTAAAACGGGGCATTCGAGTCGCCGACCACGGTGCTGAGGATGACATCCGGCCGGGTCTCGCGGATCTGCTGGATGGCCGCGGCGGGATCGAGGCTGCCGAAACCGATGTAGGCCTCGCCGACCACTTCGCCGCCCAGTGCCTTGAGCTGGTCGCTGATGATGGCGTTGACCGAGTGCGGCCAGATGTAGTCGGAGCCGACCAGGAAGAAGCGCTTGCCGAGGTTCTCGACGCTCCAGTTGACCGCAGGCAGCACTTGCTGATTGGGTGCCGCGCCGGTGTAGATGATGTTGGGCGAGACCTCCAGCCCCTCGTATGCCATCGGGTAGATGAGCAGGGAGTCGTGGCGCTCGATGATCGGCTTGACGGTTTTGCGGCAGGCGGATGTCCAGCAGCCGATGATGGCGGCGACGTGGTCCTCGCTCAGCAGTTTTTCCACCTGGCGGACGGTATTGGCGGGGTCCGAGGCGGTGTCGGCGATGATGGCCTGGATGGGGCGTCCCAGCACCCCGCCGGCCGCGTTGATCTCCTCGATGGCCAGCTGTTCCGCCTCGACCATGGGCCGCTCGCTGATGGCCATGGGGCCGGAAAGCGCGTGCAGGATGCCCAGCCGCACCGGATGCGGGTGCGTTTCGCGCTCGAACAGCCCGATGCCGGCCGCGAGCAGCAGGGTTGCCGCGAGGAACGCCAGCGCGAGGAACGACCGGCGGGAGAGCCGTTGGCCCTGGGGCTGGCCCTCCGGGCTCATGTCAGAGGGCCTCGGCCACGCTGGGCACGATCACGAACAGACGGCTGAAACCGCTGATGTCGAAGACATCCTTGAGTGTCGCGTTGAGGCCGCTGAGCTTGATCTTGCCGTCGACCTGCTCCAGCTTCTTGGCGACCAGCAGGATGGCGCGCAGGCCGGCGCTGCTGATGAAGTTGACCTGGCTGAAGTCCATCACCAGCTTGCGTTCCCCGGCATCGATCCAGCCGAAGCATTGCTGTTCCAGCTCCTTGGCGCTGTTGGCGTCGATACGCCCGTCGAGGTTGATGACCAGGGAATCTTGCTGATGGGTCGACGAGATGGAAAGCATGATGAATCACTCAAGGGGAACGATTGACGATGGCAGCCCCGCGGGGGCCGGAAACGACAGGCATTCTAAACGAGTCCGTCGCGCAAATCGGCCTCATTTCGGGCCTGGATTTCAGTCCAGCCGGGGCAGGAAGGCCGTATTGTCGTCATTGGTGCACCAGAGATCGCCGGTTTCCAGGTCGAACCACCAGCCATGCAGGCTGAGCGTGCCGGCGGCCAGGCGCTCCCGGATCCAGGGATAGGTGCCGAGGTTGGACAGCGAGCCGCGGATGGCAGCCCGCTCGGCCAGATGCTGGTGCTGGCAGAGGGTGCCGACGTCGATCTCGGCGACCTCCATGTCGTCGGACGGTGGCTGGTTCTGGCCGGCTGGATTGAGGATGTACTTGAAGCAGGCGTCCAGGGCCATCGACACCCAGCCACCGATGAAGTCGCGATCCAGCCGTTTGCCGGAAAGGCTGTGCAGCAGCGCGTTGATGCCGCCGCAGTGGGCGTGGCCCAGCACGACGATGTGTTCGACGCCCAGGTCCCGGACGGCATACTCGATGGCGGCGCGGGCACCGTCGTACTGGCCCGCGAGCTGATAGGGTGGCACCAGATTGGCGACGTTGCGCACCACGAACAGCTCTCCGGGGGCAGCGCCGGTCAGGACAGCCGGGTCGACGCGGGAGTCGCTGCAGGCGATCAGCAGCACCTTGGGTTTCTGGCCCTGTTCGGTGAGCTCCCGCATGTGCTCGGGTTCGAGCTCGTAGAAGTGTTCCTGGAACTTCTTGATGCCGGCCAGAAGGTGTTCGAGGATGTTGGTCGGGGCATTCATGCGGGTTACCGGTTTGGATGAGGTCTGTCGATGTTGCAAGAATCGTGGCGGGTGCCCATGGTTGCCTGCTGGCGCCGCGTGATCCTGGGTGGCTTCCGGCGCGATTCTAAACCAGCCCGGTGGCCTTTCGCTGCCTGTTGTCGGCCGGCGGCGCATGGCGGGTTGATGGCACCGATGGCCCGCGCGGTGGTCGGTTGTTGCGGGCGATGACGGGGGCTAGCGGCCGGCTTGCCGCAAGCGGGACCAGTCGAAGTGGGGCCCGGGATCGGTCTTCCGCGCCGGCGCGATGTGCTCGTGGCCGGTGATGTGCGCGCGCGAAAGCGTGGGATAGGCCGCCAGCAGGGCATCGATGACGGCATTCAGGTGCTGGTACTGGATCGCCTCGTAGGGGCTGTCGTCGGTCCCTTCCAGCTCGATGCCGATGGAGAAATCGTTGCAGGTTTCCCGGCCCCGGTAGCAGGAGGCGCCGGCATGCCAGGCGCGGCGGTCGAAGGGGACATACTGGATGATCTCGCCGCTGCGGCGGATCAGCAGATGGGCCGAAACCCGCAGCTGGGCGATGCCGGCGTAGTAGGGGTGGGCGTCGGGGTCGAGCCGGTTGGTGAACAGCTGGGTGATGCCTTCGGTACCGAATTGCCCGGGCGGCAGGCTGATGCAATGGATGACGATCAGGCCGAGATCGTCCGGCCGGCGGCGCGCGTCGTGATTCGGGCTAGGAATGAAGCGCGCCTCCAGCAGGCGATGGTCGGCGATCTTCACGGCGGGCAGCCGGCGATGCGGCGGCTCAGGTGTCCTGCCGCGCCGGGTTGGGGCGGAATGACTCCAGCAGCAGCAGGGCCACGCCCACGGTGATGGCGGAATCGGCCACGTTGAAGGCCGGCCAGTGCCATTGGCCGAGGTACACGTCCAGGAAGTCGATAACGTAACCGTAGAGGATGCGGTCGATCAGGTTGCCGAGCGCTCCGCCGAGCACCAGCGCCCAGGCGATCGCCTCGCGGCGCTGGCCTGGCCGCAGCTTGCCCAGCCACAGGAAGATGAAGACGCTGGCGATGACGGCGAGGGCGATGAAGAACCAGCGCTGCCAGCCGCCCGCGCCCGACAGGAAGCTGAAGGCCGCGCCCTGGTTGCGCAGGTAGGTCAGCTGGAAGGAGGGCAGCAGCGGGATCGATTCGTTCAGCTGCATCCGCGTGTCGACCAGGCGCTTCGTGATCTGGTCGATCACGATGACGAGACCGGAAAGCCAGAGCCAGATGCGCATATGGATTATCCGAGCCGCCGTGTCTCGCCGCTGCCGGCGACGTTGTCGACGCAGCGCCCGCATAGTTCCGGGTGTTCGGCATGGCTGCCGACATCGGCGCGATGGTGCCAGCAGCGCACGCACTTGGCCGCCGTGGATGGCCTGACGACGATCCGCAGCCCTTCGAGGTCGTCTGGCGCCGCTGCCGCCGAACGGTGCACGGTGGTCTCGGAGTTGATGAGCAGGAAACGCAGTTCCCCGGCGACCGGGGCCAGGCGCTGGTAGAGCGCGTCGGCGCAGTGCAGCTCCACCTCGGCGTCCAGCGAGGAGCCGATCCCGTCGCGCGCGCGCAGGATTTCCAGCTCCTTGCCGACCGCTTCGCGGATGTTCAGGATCAGTTCCCAGAATTCGTGGTTGCAGGCGTCTTGCTCGGTGAGCGGGAACAGCCCCTCGTACCAGGTTGCCAGGAAGACCGACTCGCCGCGTGTGCCGGGCAGGTGGCGCCAGATTTCCTCGGCGGTGAAGCTGAGGATGGGCGCCAGCCAGCGTACCAGGGCCTCGGCGATATGGTACATGGCCGTCTGGCCGGAGCGCCGCGCCGGGCTGTCCTCCTGGCAGGTGTATTGCCGGTCCTTGAGCACGTCCAGGTAGAAGCTGCCCAGGTCGACCGAGCAGAAATGATGCACGCGCTGGTAGACGACGTTGAACTGGTAGGTCTCGTAGGCCTCGATGACCTCCTGCTGCAACTGCCAGGCGCGGTCGACCGCCCAGCGGTCCAGCGGCAGCATCCGGTCGGCCGGGACGAGATGGCGGGCCGGGTCGAAGCCGGCCAGGTTCGCCAGCAGGTAGCGCGCGGTGTTGCGGAGCCGCCGGTAGACGTCGGCGGTGCGCTTGAGGATTTCGTCGGATACGCGCATTTCGCCGCGGTAGTCGGTGGCCGCGACCCACAGCCTGAGCACGTCGGCGCCGAGATTCTGGATCACCTTCTGCGGCGCGACGACATTGCCCTTGGACTTCGACATCTTCTCGCCCTTGGCGTCGACGGTGAAGCCGTGGGTCAGGACCTGCCGGTAGGGGGCGTTGCCGTTGATGGCGACGGCGGCCAGGAGGGATGACTGGAACCAGCCGCGATGCTGGTCGGAACCCTCCAGGTACAGGTCGGCGGGATAGCCGAGCGCCTCGCGACGGTTGAGTACGCAGTAGTGTGTGACGCCGGAGTCGAACCAGACATCCAGGGTATCGGTCAGCTTCCTGTAGTCGGCGGCATCGTCGCCCAGCAGCTCGGCCGGGTCGAGCGCGAACCAGGCATCGATGCCGTGCTGCTCGATGCGCCGGGCGACCTGCTCGATCAGGTTGGCGGTATCCGGGTGCGGCTCGTGGGTTTCGCGGTGAACGAACAGAGCGATCGGCACGCCCCAGTTGCGCTGGCGGGAGACACACCAGTCGGGCCGGTTGCCGACCATGCCCTCGATGCGTGCCTGGCCCCAGTCGGGTATCCAGCGGACCCGGCCGATTTCCTGCAGGGCCCGCTGCCGCAGTTCATGCCTGTCCATGGCGATGAACCACTGCGGCGTGGCCCGGAAGATGACCGGCGTCTTGTGGCGCCAGCAGTGCGGATAGCTGTGCTCGATGCGGGCTTCCTGCACCAGGGCGCCATGCTGCTTGAGCACGTCGATGACCCGGTCGTTGGCGCTGAAGACGTGCTGGCCGGCGAACAGCTCGGTAGCGGGCAGGAAACGGCCGTCGTCGCCCACCGGGTTGTCCACCGGCAGGTGGTAGCGCAGGCCGGCCACGTAGTCCTCCTGACCGTGACCGGGCGCGGTATGCACGGCGCCGGTGCCGGCGTCCAGGGTCACGTGCTCGCCGAGGATGACGGGGACCTCCCGGGCGTAGAAGGGATGGTGCAGGGCCAGCCCCTCGAGGTCGGCGCCGCGGGCATAGGCCACCACCCGGTAGTGCCCGATGCCCCAGCGGTCCAGGGTATCCTTCATCAGGGCCTCGGCCACCAGCAGCCGTTCGCCCGCGTCCGGGCATTCGACCAGGGCGTATTCCACGTCCGGTCCAAGCGCCACCGCCTGGTTGGCCGGCAGCGTCCAGGGCGTCGTGGTCCAGATGACGATGGAGATCGGGCCGGCGCCGGCATGACCCGGCACCCGGTGGCAGCGGGCCAGAAGGGTTTCCTCGCTGGCGACCCGGAAACGGACATCGATGGCAGGGGAGGTCTTGTTCTCGTATTCGACTTCCGCTTCCGCCAGGGCCGAGCCGCAATCGGTGCACCAGTGCACCGGCTTGGCGCCCTTGACCAGGTGCTGGTTGGCGTGGATGCGGCCCAGCGCGCGGACGACATCCGCCTCGAAGCGGAAATCCATGGTCAGGTAGGGGTCCTGCCAGTCGCCGAAGACGCCGAGCCGGATGAAGTCCTGCCGTTGCGCCTCGACCTGCCGGCCGGCGTACTCGCGGCAGGCGCGGCGGAATTCGTCCGGTTCCACCTTGACGCCGGCCTTGCCGACCTTCTTCTCGACCATCAGCTCGATTGGCAGGCCATGGCAATCCCAGCCCGGCACATAGGGGGCGTCATAGCCGGAGAGCCCCTTGCTCTTGACGATGAAGTCCTTCAGCACCTTGTTGACGGCATGGCCGATATGGATCTCGCCATTGGCATAGGGGGGGCCGTCATGCAGCACGAACGTCGGGCGACCCTTGTGCTGTTCGCGCAGCTTGCGGTAGATGTCGGCCGTCTGCCAGCGTGCGAGCTGTTCCGGTTCCCGCTGCGGCAGGTTGCCCTTCATGGGGAAATCGGTGGCGGGGAGGTTCAGCGTGGCTTTGTAGTCGACGGTCATGGTTGGGGCTCGGGGTTCGTGCGTCGCGCGAAGTAGGCGCGGGCAGCCAGAATATCCTGCTCGATCTGCGCCCGCAGCTCGGGCAGGCCGCGAAAACGGCGTTCGTCGCGCAATTTGTGATGGAACTCGACTTCGACGCGCCGCCCGTACAGGTCGCCGTCGAAGTCGAGGAGATGCGTTTCCAGCAGGGTGGTCGCATCGCCGCTGACCGTGGGCCGGCTGCCCACGTTCGCCACTCCAGGCAGTGGCGCCTCGGTCAGGCCGCGCATTGTAACGGCAAACACGCCCTGCACCGGAGTGTTTTTGCGCTGCATCAGCAGGTTGGCGGTCGGGAAGCCCAGCGCGCGGCCGCGCTTCTGGCCGTGGATGACGCGCCCGCAGACTTCGTATGGCTTGCCGAGCAGCCGGGCAGCGCGCTCCAGATCGCCCGCCAGCAGGGAGGCGCGGATCAAGGTGCTGCTGACGCGCTCGCCGTCGACGAGCACGGACGGCGTGTCGGCAACCTCGAACCCGGCGCTGACGCCGGTTGCTTGCAGCAGCGCGAAGTCGCCTTCGCGCCGGCGGCCGAAGCGGAAATCGTCGCCGACCACCAGATAGCGAATCCCCAGCGCCTGGAGCAGGATGCGGTCGATGAAGGCGCGCGGCGCTTGGGTCGCCAGCGCCTGGTTGAAGCGGAGGATCAGGGCGTAGTCGACCGGCAGTTCGGACAGGCGGTCGATCTTTTCCCGCAGGCGCATGAGCCGTGGCGGCGCGTTGGCCGGGTCGAAGTATTCGCGCGGCTGCGGCTCGAACAGCACCGCGCAGACCGGCAGGCCCAGCCGTCGGCCTGCCATCGCCAGCCGCTCGATGACCGCGCGATGGCCCAGGTGCACGCCGTCGAAGTTGCCGATCGTGGCGACACAGCCGGCGGGCGGAAGGTTGCGTGAGTTCAGCCCCAGCGCCAGTTTCATGCCGGCGAGCCTTTCATCAGTAGGTGCTGCGGCCGCATGCCGGCCAGCCAGAGCGCTCCGGCGTAGACCGCCATGCCTGCCAGTACGCAGCCGCCCAGCCACAGAACCCGGCCGATCGTGGAGGCGCCCTGCCAGTCGATGGCGCCAGCGGCGATGGGCAGGATGCCGGCGAGCAGGAGATTGGCCAGCAGCAGCCGCAACAGGAACATCCGCCAGCCTGCGTCCGGCCGATAGCTATTGTCCCGGACCAGCCTGAGATACAGCAGCGCAGTCTGGAACATCGCGGCCAGCGAGGCGGCCAGCGCCAGCGCCGCATGCGCCCAGCCGGGCGGGGCCAGTACCAGCGACAGGGCGACGCTCAGGGCCAGGTTGACGGCCACGGCGAAGACCCCGAAGCGGGCCGGGGTGAGCAGGTCCTCGCGGGCGCTGAAGCCCGGCACCAGAATCTTGACGCCGAGAAAACCCATCAGGCCCACGGCATAGGCCATCAGGCTGCGGGACGCCATGCGGGCATCCAGTGCGGTGAAGCGATCATGCTGAAACAGGGTGACCATCAGGGGTTCGGCGAGGAGCATCAGGCCCAGGGCCGCAGGAAGGCCGACCAGCAACAGGCAGCGCAACGCCCAGTCCAGCGAGTGGGAAAAACCGTCCGTATCCTGCCGGGCCTGGCTGCGGGACAGGTGCGGCAATATCACGGTGCTCATGCCTGCCCCGAGAATGCCGAGCGGGAATTCTACCAAACGGTCCGAGTAGTACAGCCAGGAAAGGCTGCCGGTCTCCAGCAGGGAGGCGATCAGGGTGTTGAGGAGCAGGTTCAGCTGGCTGATCGAGGCGCCGAAGAGGGCGGGCGCCATGAGCGTCAGCACGCGCCGGACGCCAGCATCGCCGACCGCGATCCGGGGCAGCGGCAGCAGACCCAGTCGCAGCAGCGGGGGTAGCTGGAAGGCCAGCTGCAGTGCGCCGCCGAGGAAAACGCCCCAGGCCAGGGCCGTGATCGGCTCGGCAAACCGTGGTGCCAGTCCCACGGCCGCACCGATCATGCAAAGATTCAGCAGGACCGGCGTGAAGGCCGGAGCCGCGAAACGGTGCCAGGTATTCAGGATGGCCGAGGCCAGGGCTGTCAGGCAGATGAACAGCAGGTAGGGGAAGGTGATCCGCAGCAATTCGGCGCTCAGTGCCGCCTGTGCCGGCTGGTCATGGAAACCGGGCGCGAAAAGCCAGATCAGGCCGGGCGCGGCGACGACCCCGAGCACGCTCAGGAGCATCAGCAGCAGGGCGAAGCTGCCCCAGATACGGGCCAGGAACCGCTGCGTTGCCGTGCTGTCGCCGCTTTCCCGATAGCCGGACAGCACCGGAACGAAGGCCTGGGCGAAGGCTCCCTCCGCGAACAGGCGGCGCAGGAAGTTGGGAATCTTGAAGGCGACGAAGAAGGCATCGGTCGCGGCAGTGGCGCCAAAGAGCGAGGCGATGACCAGGTCGCGGGCGAAGCCCAGGATGCGCGACACCAGGGTGAGCCCGCCGACCACGCCGGACGACTTGAGAAGCTGTTTGCTCAGGGTGGTGTTCCCGCGGGGTTGGTGGTGTGCGGATGGATGGATGTCCCGGGGGGCATGGCGATTCGCCGGGAGGCGGTGGGGCGCTCCGGCCTCAGCCGATCCCCCGGCGATGAGCCGGCTTCAGGGCTCGTTGGCGGTCACGAGCTGGTGGCTCTGGGGCGAGGTCTTGTAGACGGTGACCGGTACCCCTAGCGAGGCCCATTGGTAAAGCCAGCCGGCATCCTCGTTCACGCCCGTGCGGCGATTGTTGCGGCGGGTTGCCAGGTTCACGCAGCCATGGCTTGCGGGCTGTCCGAAGCTGTTGTGCCAGAAGGCGCCATGGAAGGCATAGCCCTCGTAGAAATATTGGGCGTAGGGGACGTCCTTGACCTCGTAATAGCCGGGGTCGCCGGGTTTCTTGCCGGTCGATTTCATGGTCTTGGTCGGGAATCTGGCATAAATGTAGAAGGAGCCGGTCACGGTCGGCGTCTTGGACTTGCCGGTGCTGGCTTTCATGGTCTTGATGACCGTGCCGTTCTCGATCACGTTAACCCGCTGCTTGTCGAGGTAGACCTCGATGCGCTTGTCGGGCCCCGTGCTGAAACGCGCCTCGACAGGATGTGGCAGGAAGCCGCCGCGCAGGCTCCGCATGCCGGTCGGATCGATGCTGACATGAATGGTGGATTCAGCCGGCCACAGCGGCTGCGGGCGGAACTGCACCCGCTGCTTGCCGTACCATAGCCACTTGCCTGGAATCGGTTGCCCGTCCTCGGTGCTGACCTGGATATGCTGCGTTACCGCATCCCGCGCCAGCAGGGGCTCGCTGAAATCGATCTGCACGGGCATGGCAAGCCCGAGATTGCGCATGCCGGCGCTTGCCACCGAGACGCCCAGGGGCGGCGCCGTGCTGACTTCCAGCTTGAACGGCGGCAGCGGAACCCCGGTGCGGGTTTCCCAGTTCACCTCCACCGTGTAGGTCTGGCCTTGCAGGAACTGCCCGGGTTTGCTCGCCAGGATGAAGGCCCGGCGTTGCGCATCGGGCTTGACGTCCAGCGCCAGATCGCCGGCGAGTTGCAGCTGGCCGACGGCATCGGAGAATTCCAGCCGTACCGTGCCGTCCGCCCCCAGATCTTGGCGCAGGGGGGATTCGACGACCGGCATCGCCACGGTCGTGAAGCTGACGTCCCGACTCTGTTGCTGGCCCAGCCAAAGACGCTCGGCGCTGGCCGACAGGGTGTAGCGCTTGCCGAATTCCAGCCGGATGTCCGGCTGGAAGCTGGCCTGCTGCTCGATGCTGGCCAGAACCCTGCCGTCGGCGTCGCGCAGCTCTGCCCTGGCCAGCTTCGTGCCGAGGCCGATGCCATCGATCCAGACCGCTGCGCGCGGGTCGACCGACTGGTTGCCGGGTCCTTCCGTGTATCCGGGCATCTCGATGCCGAATGGCAGAATCTGCCGGCCCACGAAGAAGGCAGCAGCCAGAAGGGACAGAAGTCCGCCCGCAATCCAGCGGCTGACCCTGGATTTTGTCGGCGGAGGTGGATTCGTGGGCGTTCCGACGTCTGCCCCGAGGGCAGGGGTGTTTTCGTTCACTGAATTCACCTCGATGGATGACCAAGCAGGAGGCTTTCGCTCTCGTGGGTTGGCGGCGGGTTCTGGCTGAACCTGTCCGGATCGGCGATCGATCCATGTTTATTTTCGAGTTTTCGAGACCGGACCGGCGCCGACGGTGCCGTCCGGATATTACCTGAAACAGGCGTTCCTGGCGTATCGGCAGTTCCGCACGGGGAGCGCCCCGCCGGTGGGCCCGGCTGCGGCTCGGCTGCGGCTCGGCGATATGGCACGTCGAGCAGGTTGACGCTGGGATACATTGGGAAGAAAATAAGCGGTTAGATTTTTCCGTCACAGGCTTTGAGAGGTCCTAACCTTGGCTAACATCGCTTCCGCAAAAAAACGCGCCATCCAGTCCGAAAAGCATCGCGCCCACAACGCTGCCCTGCGCAGCCGCCTCCGCACCTTCATCAAGAAGGTTATCCTGGCTGTCGAAGCCGGCAATCTGGAAGAAGCGCAGGCTGCCTTCCGCGCGGCGGTGCCCATCATCGACTCTTCGGTCAACAAGGGGCTCATCCACAAGAACAAGGCGGCGCGCAGCAAGAGCCGCCTGAATGCCCGCGTCAAGGCGCTGGCACTCAAGGCGGCCGCCTGAGCGATGTGAATCCGACTGGTGCTGTCCGGCCGGCCGCGCGCGGCTCGTCAGACCAGCACCAGGTTGTCGCGGTGAATCAGCTCGGGCTCGTCGACGTAGCCCAGCAAGGTCTCGATATTCTGGCTGGGTTGTCTCACCAGCTTCAGGCACTCCTCTGATCCATAATTGACCAGTCCGCGGGCGATTTCCCGGCCGGACGGATCAATGCAGGCGACCAGATCGCCACGCTCGAAATCGCCGGAGACGCCGATGGTGCCTACGGGCAGCAGGCTGCGGCCGGATTCCCTCAGTACGCGCGCCGCACCATCGTCAACGGTCAGCCGCCCCTTGGGCTTCAGTTGCCCCGCCAGCCAGCGTTTCCGTGCCAGCAGCGGGGACAGGCCAGGGATCAGGAAGGTACCCAGATCCTCGCCGGCGCAGACGCGCGTGATCGCATGGTTTTCGCGGCCGGCGGCGATCACGGTTGCCGTCCCGGAGCGCGAGGCGAGCCGGGCCGCCCTGAGCTTGGTCACCATGCCGCCCCGACCCAGCCCGCTGCGGCTCTCGCCGACCATGGCGCTCAGTCGCGGGTCGTCGATGCTGGCCTCCCGGACCAGCTGTGCCTGGGGGTCCAGGCCGGGGTCGCGTTCGTAGAGGCCCTGCTGATCGGTTAGGATCAGCAACAGTTCGGCGTTGAGCAGGTTGGCCACCAGGGCGCCGAGAGTGTCGTTGTCGCCGAAGCGGATTTCCTCCGTGGCGACCGTGTCGTTTTCGTTGATGATCGGCACGACGCCCAGTGACAGCAGGGTCAGCAAGGTGCTGCGCGCGTTCAGGTAGCGCTGCCGGTCGGACAGGTCATCATGGGTGAGCAGGATCTGGGCTGTCTTGATGCCGTGCTGCTCGAAGAGTGTTTCATAGGTGCGCACCAGGCCCATCTGGCCGACGGAGGCGGCAGCCTGGAGCTCGTGCAGGGCGTGCGGCCGGCATGACCAGCCCAGGCGGCGCATGCCTTCCGCCACCGAGCCCGAGGATACCAGCACGACCTCGATGGCACGTTGCCGGAGGCTGGCGATCTGCTCGACCCAGCCGGTGATCCGTTCGACGTCCAGCCCGCGCCCGCCGCCGGTCAGGAGGGCGCTGCCGATCTTGACGATTACCCGTCCGGCCTTGGGAAAGTCACTCCGTTTCTGCATCGTTCGTCCGCTGCTGCTCCAGAAAATCCATGATGCTGAAAGTCAGGTCGCGCAAGCCGCTGCCGTCTAGGGCCGAGATATTGAAGCTCGGCCCCTTCCAGTCCAGTGCCTCCACGATATGGCGGCAACGGGACTCGACTTCGTCGGGCGGCAGGCAGTCGATCTTGTTGAGCGCCAGCCAGCGGGGTTTCTCGGCCAGTCCCTCGCCGCGCTTGCGGAGCTCGGCCATTACCTTCTGGGCGGAGACGACCGGATCGTCCTCGCCCGGGTAGGGAACGACGTCGACCACGTGCAGCAGCAGGCTGGTCCGTGACAGGTGCTTGAGAAACTGGATGCCGAGCCCGGCGCCTTCGGCGGCACCCTCGATGAGTCCCGGGATGTCGGCCATCACGAAGCTGCGCTGGTCGTCGACGCGGACGACACCCAGATTGGGATGCAGGGTAGTGAAGGGATAGTCCGCGACCTTGGGGCGCGCGGCGGAAACGGCCCGGATCAGGCTGGACTTGCCGGCATTCGGCAGCCCCAGCAGGCCGACATCGGCGATCACCTTCAATTCCAGGTGCAGCAGCCGCCTCTCGCCCGGCTTGCCCGGCGTGGCCTGCCGGGGTGCGCGGTTGGTGCTGCTCTTGAAGCGCGTATTGCCGAGGCCGTGCCAGCCACCGCGGGCGACCCGCAACGTTTGTCCCTCGACGGTCAGATCGCCCAGCTTCTCGCCGGTTTCGGCATCCGTGACCTGGGTGCCGGTCGGCACGTGCACGATGCAGTCCTGTCCGGCGCGGCCGGTGCAGTTGCCGCCCGAGCCGTTCTGGCCGCGTTCGGCCCGGTAGACCGCGTGGTAGCGGAAATCGACCAGCGTGTTCAGGTTGGCCGACGCCACCAGATAGACGCTGCCACCATCGCCACCATCGCCACCATCGGGGCCACCGAAGGGGATGTATTTTTCCCGCCGAAAGCCGACGCAGCCATTGCCGCCGTCACCGGCCTCGACGCGGATGTCCGCCTCATCGACAAATTTCATCGGAGTCCTGACAAAAAAGCCCCGTATCGGACGGGGCTTTTCCTGGTTCGAGGGAGGGTGCGGGTGCCTTGGCTCTCGCGCCTAGCTCGCCTGGACGATGCTGACGTACCTTCTGCCCTGGGGGCCCTTGATCTTGAAGCTTACCCGGCCGTCGGTCAGTGCGAAGAGGGTGTAATCCTTGCCGACGCCGACGTTTTCACCCGGGTGGAACTGGGTGCCGCGCTGGCGGACGATGATGCTGCCAGCGGAAACCAGCTGGCCGCCGAAGCGCTTGACGCCCAGTCGCTGGGCATTGGAATCGCGGCCGTTGCGTGAGCTGCCGCCTGCTTTCTTGTGAGCCATCTTGCTGTCTCTCGAAAATTAGGCCGAAATGCCGGTGATCTTGACTTCGGTGAAGTTCTGCCGGTGACCGGCTTGCTTCATGTGGTGCTTGCGGCGACGGAACTTCAGGATCTTGATCTTGGGGTGTCGCCCATGCGCGGTAACGGTGGCGGTGACCTTGCCGCCCTCGACATAGGGCTTGCCGACCTTGATGCCGCCATCGGTCTGGACCATCAGCACCTTGTCGAAGTGGATTTCCTGGCCAGCCTCGGCGACCAGCGTTTCTACCTTGAGCAGTTCGCCAGGCTTGACCCGGTACTGTTTGCCACCCGTTTGAATTACCGCGTACATGATTTGAGCGTCTCCAGTGGAGAGAAATTCAGTAAACCAAGAATCTTATCCTGATGTTTCGGCGATCGTCAACCGAATAGTGCCGGGCAACCGCCATTCGACCGGTCCCCGGCGTATCTTGGGTGGCGGCTAGATCACGCCGATGACGAGTCCCAACGCCAGCAGCGCCAGGCCGATCAGCAGGAATTTCAGCGTCCAGTCCGCCGTCTTGCGGAACAGGCGGTCGCGGGTTTCGATGAAGCGCGACAGCACGTCGGACTGTCCGGGTTGCAGTGCCGAGGGGCTGACGCTGGCGGGACCCATGATCGTGTTTTCCACTTCCAGCCGGGCCTGCGCATGCGCGCGCAGCTGCTCGTGCAGGATGCCGCAGGCAAAGCAGAAACCGGCCATGGCCTCGCTGTCCGGGTTGTCTGCCGCCAGCAGCGCCTCGTGAGCGGTGGCAATCTCCCGCAGGGGCCGGGCCAGTTCGTCCGGCAGCTCCTTGGCCGCCTGCTGGAGTCGCTCGCGGAAGTCGGGCGCCTCGATATCCAGGGTCTGGATCAGCGTCGCATCCAGCCGGTTCCGGCAGAGTTCGAGCATCGGATGGGTCGTCATGTCGGTGGTCTTACGGTGTGGCAAGGTTGCTGTGGTGGTGGGTCGCGCTCGGCTGGGGCGGTTCCGCCTGTTCGTGGGCCCAGTAGATCATCGTCACGCCAGCGAGAATCAGTGCGATCTGCTGCAGCGCCGCGCGTGCCGAAGTCTTCTGGTGCAGGCTGGGAATCAGGTCGGCCACGGCAATGTAGACGAAGCTGGAGGCGGCCAGCGCCAGAATGTAGGGCAGCAGCCCGTGCAGGTGCTCCAGGCTGAAATAGGCCAGGATGCCGCCCACCAGCGTGGCCAGGCTGGACAGCAGGTTGAAGGCCAGGGCCCGCCATTTGCCGTAGCCGCTTTGCAGCAGGATCGCGAAGTCGCCGACTTCCTGCGGAATCTCGTGTGCGGCGACCGCCAGGCTGGTGATGATCCCCAGATGCACGTCGGTCATGAAGGCTGCGGCGATCAGGATGCCGTCCACGAAATTGTGGATGGCGTCGCCGACCACGATGAGCGTGCCGGCGGGCTGGTGGTAATGTTCCTCGGAGTGGGTCTCGCAGCGGTCGGCGTGGCAATGGCGCCAGAGCAGCAGCTTTTCCAGCAGGAAAAAGCTCAGTATGCCCGCCAGCACGGTACCCATGATGGCCCCGCTCGCTTCGCTGCCGGCGGTGGTCAGCGCATCCGGCAGAAGATCCAGGAACGCCACGCTGAGCAGCGCGCCCAGCGCGAAGCTGATGCCATGCGGCAGGATCCGCGGGTGATGGTTCTCCGGCACCAGCAGCAGCAGGGCGGCGCAGGCCACGCTCAGGATACCCCCGATCAGGGTGAAGACGACGATCCATATCAGCAGGGCCATGCGGGTTCACTCAAGCCAGATGAGGGTCGCCATGCGGCCGGTGGTGCGGTCGCGGCGATAGGAAAAGAAGTCGGCGGGATGCCGGGAGGTGCAGTGGCCGCCGCCGTGGATGTCCTGTGGGGCGAGGCCGGCGCGCTCCAGCGCCAGGCGTCCGAGGGCATAGATATCGGCCAGGAAGGTCTGGCCGTCCAGCGGTCGGAAGGCGGTTTCGGTCTCGGGATCCCGCAGCGCGAAGGTTTCGCGCACCTCGGGGCCGACGGCGAAGGCGTCGGGACCGATGGCGGGGCCGAACCAGGCCAGCAGCGGTGTGGCGGGCAGCGCGGAGACGCAGCTCGCCACGATCCCGGCTGCCAGGCCGCGCCAGCCGGCATGGATGGCCGCGACGGCCGAGCCATCCCGTGCGCAGAGCAGTATGGGCAGGCAGTCCGCCGTCATCACGGCGCAGACCAGGCCGGGCGTGGCGGTATGGGTGGCATCGGCCGCGGGCGTGGGCCCGGGGTTCGCCGCGACGGTCCGGGTGCCATGCACCTGCTCCAGCCACTGGATGCCCGGCGGCACGCCCAGCTCGTCACTCAGGCGCCGGCGGTTTGCAGCGACATGCCCGGGTCTGTCGCCCACATGGGCACCCAAGTTGAGGCTGGCGTAAGGCCCCTGGCTGACGCCGCCGCGGCGCAGGGTGCTGATCGCCCTGACCCGCGGCGGCGCAGGCCAGTCGGGCACCATGACCGGCAGCTTCATGGCGCCGGATTCCGTAGCGCGTCGAGGAGCTTGGCGAAGTCCGCCGGAAGTTCCGCGCGCCATTCGAGATCGGCGCCGCTGGCGGGATGGACGATGCCGAGACAGGCGGCATGCAGTGCCTGGCGGCGGAAGTCCCGCAGCGTGTGCAGCAGCCCCTCGTCCGCGCCCAGCGGCACGCGGGCCCGGCCGCCGTAGACCGGATCGCCGACGAGCGGGTGATGGATATGGCTCATGTGCACGCGGATCTGGTGGGTGCGGCCGGTTTCCAGTTGCACCCGGATCAGCGTGTGCTGCGGGAAGCGTTCGGCGACCCGGTAGTGGGTGATGGCCGCTTTGCCGTCAGGGCGGACGGCAAAGCGCTTGCGATCAACCGGGTGGCGGCCGATGGCCGCGTCGATCGTGCCGCCGGCGGTCATGGCGCCATGGGTCAGGGCGAGATACTCGCGGTGCACGCTGCGGGCCTGCAATTGCGCCACCAGCTGCCTGTGGGCCTCCAGGGTCTTGGCCACCATCAGCAGGCCGCTGGTGTCCTTGTCCAGGCGGTGCACGATACCGCAGCGCGGGATGTGGGCGAGTGCCGGGCAGTGGCCCAGCAGGGCGTTCTGCAGCGTGCCGTGCCAGTTGCCGGCGGCGGGATGGACCACCAGGCCCGCCGGCTTGTCGACCACCAGCACGTGATCGTCCTCGAACGCTATCGTCAGGGGGATGGCCTCCGGCGTCACCTCGGTACTGGCGTCGGGCGTCGGTTGCAGCGCGACCGCCTCGCCGCCCCAGACCCGGTGCCGGATGGGAACGATGGCGCCATCCAGGCGCACCGAGCCGGTGCGAATCCAGCCCTGCAGCCGGTTCCGCGAGTAGTCCGGGAACACCAGGCCCAGTGCCTGATCCAGTCGCTGGCCAGCCAGTCCGGCCGGAATGACCGCCGTCAATGTGCGGGTGGAATTCACTTCAGTCCGTCAAATCGATCACGTTATACTGCAAAGTCACCGTCCCCGCCCTCCGCAAGCCGCCGCCCCATGTCTCATCTGCCCCTTCGCCGTATCCTGATCGGAGTGCTCGTCCTCATTGGGCTGCTGCTGGGCGCGTGCAGCGACACCAAGGACGAAACGACGGATGAATACTCGGACTGGACGGCGGAGCAGTTCTACCGCGAGGCGCGCGATGCGCTGAACGACAAAAAATACGACAAGGCGGCCAAGCTCTACGAAAAGCTCGAGGCCCGCTACCCCTTCGGGAAGTATGCGACCCAGGCCCAGCTGGACGTGGCATACGCCTACTACAAGAACGACGAGCCAGATTCCGCCATCGCCGCCGCCGATCGCTTCATCAAGCTGAACCCGGCTCACCCCAACGTCGATTATGCCTATTACATCAAGGGGCTGGTGAATTATAACCGAGGCATAGGTTTCGTAGACCGGTTCCTGCCGACCGACTCGTCCCAGCGCGACCCCGGGTCGACCATGGATTCCTTCAAGGATTTCGAGGAATTGCTGCGGCGCTTCCCCAACAGCCGCTATGCCGACGACTCCCGCAAGCGCATCATCGCCCTCCGCAACAATCTTGCCATGCACGAGATCCACGTGGCCGATTTCTACATGCGCCGGGAGGCCTATCTGGCGGCGGCGCGGCGCAGCGCCGAGGTCATCCGCAAGTACCAGCGCACCCAGGCGGTGCCGGTGGCGCTGGAGATCATGGAGCAGGCCTACCGCAAGCTGGGCATGACGCAGCTGGCGGATGACGCCCGGCGCATCTACGAGCTCAACTATGCCGAGGGCGCGCCCGGCCAGGCGGCCAAGGACGTCAACTACGATCCCTCGGCCGTCGAGAAGGTCTGGAAGTTCATCGGCCTGGAGGAGTAGGCGCCATGGATGTGCTGTGCGTGGGACACGCCTCCTACGATCATGTGTTCGTTGTTCCCCACCATCCGGGACCGGATGAAAAGCTTGTCGCCAGCGTCCGTATCGGTTGTGGCGGCGGCCCGGCGGCGAACGCGGCGGTCACGGCGGCCCGGCTGGGTTGCCGGACCGGTTTCATGGGGTATCTCGGGCATGATCTGCATGGCCAGCTGCACTTCGATGAACTGGTGCGGGAAGGCGTGGATGTCCGCCACGTCATCCGCGCCGAGTGGCCGACCCCGGTATCGGTCGTCCTGGTCAAGCCGGATGGCTCCCGGGCGCTGGTCAACCACAGGGCCAGGACGGAGTTCCTGAAGCCGGCCCCGCTCGAAGGCGGAAAGCCCGGTGCCCGCGTGCTGCTGTTCGATGGCCACGAGCCCTTGCTGGCGGAGTCGCTGCTGGATCAGGCTGTGCCCAGGGTGCTGGATGCGGGATCTCTGCATGCGGGTACCGAGGCCCTGATGTTCCGCGTGGACCACCTGGTCTGCTCGGAGACGTTCGCTGCCCAGTGGCTCGGCGGGGATGATCCGCGGCGGGCGCTGGCGGCGCTGGCCGAGCAATCGCCCGCGGTCGTCATCACCCTGGGCGCGCGCGGCCTGATCTGGCGGCGCGGCAGCGAGACCGGCCAGCTGCCGGCTTTTCCCGTGGCGCCGGTGGACACGACGGGGGCCGGCGATGCCTTTCATGGCGCCTATGCCGCCGGGCTTGCCATGGGCATGGCGTGGAGCGAGCTGCTGCGGTTCGCCTCGGCGGCCGGCGCGGCCTGCTGCGCGGTACTGGGCGCCCGCCCGGGGCTGCCGGATCGAGCCAGCCTGGATCGGTGGCTCGCGGCATGACGGGCGTCCTGCCAGGCCGGCGAAGGATGCCGGCCGAACGGCCCGTACCGCATCGGTACGGGCCCCTTTTCACAGGCTTTCACCCAGGTAATGGATCATGTCAAGACTCCCGCTCACGCTGCTTGCCGCCGCCTCGCTGAATCTGCTCTCAGGCTGCGCCGAACATGAGATGAAGGCCGGTACCGGTACTGTCGTCAGGCCGGCACCGCCGCCTACCCGGGACGCGGTCGGCGATGCCGCGGGTGCCTATCACGCCCTGCGCCTGGGCGGAGACTACGCCGGCTACCCCGGCCTCGAGCGGTTCATCGACAGGATGGTGTCCCGGCACGGCTTCAGCCGCGAATACCTGTACGGGCTTTTCTCGCAGGCCAGGCGCAAGGCGTGGACCATCGAGTACATGAATCGGGAGAAGCCCACAGTCACGCCCGGGCCCGGTGGCTGGACCCGTTACCGGGCCAAGTTCCTGGACGAGCGGCACATCGGTGCCGGTGTCGATTTCTGGTCGCGACATGCGGCGGCCCTGCAGCGCGCCAGCCAGCAATACGGGGTCAGTCCCGAGCATATCCTCGGGATCATGGGCGTCGAGACCGTTTATGGCGCCAACCTCGGCAATCACCGGGTCATCGACGCCCTGACCACGCTGGCCTTCGACTACCCGCGCCGGGCCGCATATTTCGAGGGCGAACTGGAGAATCTGCTGCTGATGGCCCGCCAGCAGCACCAGGACCCCTCGCGGCCCGTGGGTTCGTTCGCGGGTGCCATGGGGCTTGGGCAATTCATGCCCAGCAGCTTCCTCAAGTACGCTGTCGACTTCAATGGCGACGGCCGCAAGGACCTGTGGGATCCCGAGGATGCGATCGGCAGTATCGCCAACTACTTTGCCGGATTCGGCTGGCGGCCGGGCCAACCCGTCACCAGCCCGGCCGAGGTGGCCGGCAGCCAGGCGGAGGGCCTGAAGACGGGATTCGATACCCGCTACACGCTGGCCGAGCTGGCCAGCTACGGCATCCGGCCCAAGTCCGATGTCGCGGCGGACGAGGTGAGCTTGCTGAAGCTGAGCGCCACCGCCGGCGACGTCTACTACATCGGCTACCCGAACTTTTACGTCATCACCCGCTACAACCACAGCACCTATTACGCGATGGCGGTACACCAGCTGGGACAGGCCATCAAGCAGCGCTACCTGGGCCGGTAGCCGCCAGGCGATCCGGGATCAGCGCAGTTCCGGGTGGCGCTTGGGGTAGTCGAAATAGGCCAGACGGCCGGAGCCCTCGTAGACATGGGTCCAGCTGTCCAGCTCGAATTCGAGCGCGGCCATTCCACAGGTGGGCAGGTGAGTGAGCGTCTCGCCGCCGAGCAGGTTGATCAGGCGCAGCAGATCCGGGTTGTGGCCGACCAGGATGACGCGGTGCCAGCGGTCGTCCAGCGACTGGACCACGCTGAATGCGCCCTCCAGCCCCTGTTCGTACATCGCCGCACGGATGGCGATATCCGCCTCGGCGTAGCCCAGCGCCTCGGCGAGCCGTTCCGCCGTCATCCGTGCCCGCCGGGCCGGACTGCTGACAATGGCCTCGGGCCGGAACCCGCGCTGTCTCAGGACAGCGCCCATGAATGGCGCATCGCGTTCGCCGCGCCGGTTGAGGGGGCGCTCATGGTCGGGCAGACCCGCTTCGTTCCAGCTCGATTTGGCGTGGCGGACGATGAGCAGGTTCCGGCGGCGGGCCGCATCGGTCTCGGTTTTCAGTGGTGTGAGCATGGCAATCACCGGCAGGGGACGATCATTCTGCGAAGTGGGTCACCGCGTTATACTAGTTTGCCCCATGAGCCGGAATTTATCTCGCGTCCGGCTGGCGCCTGCGGCCGTCCGTCAACTTCCAGTGGTATGCATCGAGTGACAACAATCAGAACATTGCTCGGCCTGATCATGGCCCCGCTGCTCGTATCCACCACATTGCTGGCGTCGCCCGCCAAGGTCGCGCCCCCTCCGGCGCCGGCATCACCCCCGCCGGAAGCGGTGCCGCCGCTGCCGAGCATACCGCAGACCTTCGATTTCTCCGTGGTGGAGGCCAAGGCCAAGGAGCTGGCCGGCCGGGCCTACCAGCGTGACGACGCGGACATGCCCGAATCCCTGCTCGGGCTGAGTTATGACCAGTATCGCGATATTCGCTACAAGACCGAACGCTCCATCTGGCGGGACGAGGGACTGCCTTTCCAGATACAGGCCTTTCATCGCGGCTTCATGTTCAAGGACCGCGTTTTCATCAATGTGCTGGAAAACGGTTCCAGCACCCGCATCGGCTATTCGCCGGACCTGTTCGATTACGGCAAGAACGCGTTCCAGACGCCGCTGCCGGAGGACCTGGGTTTCGCCGGCCTGCGTTTTCATTATCCCCTCAAGCGCGACGAGACATATGACGAACTCGCCGTATTCCTCGGCGCCAGCTATTTTCGCGCGGTGGGGCTGGGTCAGGTTTACGGCCTGTCCGCGCGCGGGCTGGCGATCGACACGGGGCTGGCCAAGGCCGAGGAATTCCCGATCTTTCGTGAATTCTGGGTGGAAAAACCGGCCCTGGATGCCAATTCCCTCACCGTCTATGCCCTGCTCGACAGCCCCAGCGTGGCGGGCGCCTATCGTTTCGTGATCCGTCCGGGGCTGGATCTCGGGATCGACGTCTACAGTCACCTGTATTTCCGCCAGTCGGTCGAACGCCTCGGCATCGCGCCCCTGACCAGCATGTTCCTGCACGGCGAGAACACCGATCGCTTCATCGACGATTTCCGCCCGGAAGTGCATGACTCCGATGGCCTCCTGATCGGCAAGAGCACCGGCGAATGGATGTGGCGGCCGCTGAACAACCCGCGCCAGCTGCGCATCAGCGTTTTCAAGGACAGCAAGCCCTCCGGCTTCGGCCTGATGACCCGGGATCGCAACTTCGATCATTACCAGGATCTCGAGGCCGAGTATCACCGCCGGCCCAGCCTCTGGGTGGAACCCTTGGGCGACTGGAGCGCCGGCGGGGTCTATCTGATCGAGATTCCTAGTGACGCCGAGAAATACGACAACATCGTCGCCTTCTGGGTACCGGACCGACCCGCCGGCGAAGGCGTGGACATGCGGTTCGACTACCGGCTCCATTTCACCACCGACGAATTCACGGCGCCCGGTGGCGGCAAGGTTGTCGCCACCCGGGTCGGTGCGGTCGATGGCAAGAGCGGCCGGCGCCAGTTCGTGGTCGACTTCACCAGCCCCACCCTCAGGCTGATGAGCCCGAAGGCCAAGGTGGATGCCGAGGTCAGCGCGGCGGGCACGGTCTCGAATGTCGTGGTGCACAAGAACGAGGGCAATGGCACCTGGCGCCTCAGCTTCGAGCTGGAGCCGGAAAAGGGCAAGAACCCTACCGAGATGCGCGCGATCCTGCGCAGTGGCCGGGATATCCTGACCGAGTCCTGGGTTTACCAGTGGAACGCCCCGTGAGCGCCACCGTTGCCGGGGCGGCGCCCGCGGTCGATGCGGGTACGGATATGGAGGAAGCGGCTGCGGCGGCGCGTGACACCGTCGCCGATTACTGGCGTTCGTTGAGGCTGACCGACGAGGCGCTGATTGCCGCCCTGACCGCCGACTGCCTGGCGCGCGCCCGTCGCCTGCTGGGGCGGGGGACGACAGCCGAGCTGTCGCGGCGCGCCATCGAGGAGGCCCAGCGACGCTTCGATCATGCCCTGGCGGCCGCCATCGGCATGCCGCCCTCCAACGATCCGCACCCCCTGGCCGCCGCGCGGGCAGCCTTGTTGCTGACACCGGGCCTGTGCGCCGACTGCCTGTTCCGGCACGACGACTCGACCCGCGAACTCAAGGCCATCCTGGAGGCCCGCCTGCCCCGGGCCATCCCGCCGGAGGCGCGGGTGGCCATGCAGCCGGTGCCCCTGCGCTTCTGGCTGTTCCAATCCACCGACGCATGAGCCGCGGCCGAAAACCTATGTCCCCTGCTGCCAACATTCTGCCCGCGGGTGTGGTCGCCTACCGGCGCATCCTGTTTCTCGTGCTGGTGGTGCTGACGACGTTCCTCGCGCTGGTCATGATCACCAGCGCCTTCCAGCAGAATGGCCTCACGCCCACCGAACTCCTTCTGCTGCTGCTCTACACGCTGCTGATCCTCTGGGTCAGCACGTCCTTCTGGACGGCCACGCTGGGGTTCTGGGTGCTCCTCCGGGGCGGTGACAGGTATTCCATCGGGCGTCTGCCCCCCGAAGCCTCGGCCAGGACCGATGGCTCGACCCGCACCGCCCTGGTCATGCCGATCTACAACGAGGACCCGACGCGGGTTACGGCCGGTCTGCGCGCCATCTGGCAATCCCTGCAGGAGACCGGGCAGGGCGATGCCTTCGACCTGTTCATCCTCAGCGACACCCGGGATGCCGATTGCTGGATGCAGGAGGAGGCCAACTGGTACCGGATGTGCGTCGATTTCGATGCCCATGGCCGCATCTTCTATCGCAACCGCGAGAAGAACATCGCCCGCAAGAGTGGCAATCTCGAGGATTTCTGCCACCGCTGGGGCGGGCATTACCGCTACCTGGTGGTGCTGGACGCCGACAGCATCATGGCCGGCGAAACGCTGGTGAGCATGGTCGGCCTGATGGAGGCCCACCCCGGCGTGGCCTTGATCCAGTCGCCACCGTTGCCGGCCAACCATCGCTCGCTGTTTTCCCGCATCCTCCAGTTTGCCAGCAATTTTTACGGCGACATCTTCATCTGGGGCATCAATTACTGGCAGCTGTCGAGCAGCGGCTACTGGGGGCACAACGCCATCATCCGCATCGAGCCTTTCGTCAGGCACTGCGGTCTGCCCAAGCTGCCCGGACGCGAGCCCTTCGGCGGGGAAATCTTCAGCCATGACACCGTCGAGGCCGCACTGTTGCGCGAGGCCGGATGGGAGGTCTGGATCGCCCCCGAGCTCAAGGGCAGCTACGAGGAACTGCCGCCGACCCTGATCGACTATGCCAAGCGCGACCGTCGCTGGTGCCAGGGCAATCTGCAGCACCTGCGCATGGTGTTTGCCAAGGGATTTTCCGGCCTGAGCCGTCTGTATTTCCTGATGGGCATCATGTCCTATGTGTCCTCGCCGCTCTGGCTGCTGTTCCTGGTGCTGACGGGCTTTGAAGCCTACGTCATGAGCCAGACCATGCCGGTGTACTTCTTCGGCGACAACCTGTTCCCGGTATGGCCGGAGTCCTACGCGGTGGAAATGACCACCGTCCTCCTGGTCACGCTGGCCATGCTGTTCCTGCCCAAGATCTGGAGCCTGATCCTGGGGCTGTTGCACTGGCGCCGGCTCAAGGGGTACGGCGGGCTGATCCGGGCCAGCCTCAGCGTTTTCCTGGAAAGCGTCTTTTCCATGCTGACCGCGCCGGTGCTGATGATCTACCAGAGCAAGTTCGTGTTTGCGATCCTGATGCGGCGCAGCGTGGGCTGGCCGCCCCAGAACCGCGACGATCACCGGCTCAGCCTGTGGGAAGCGATCCAGGCGCACGGCGAGCATACCTTGATCGGCCTGGTGGCCGGCTGGGTCAGCTATCGCTACGTGCCCGGCTTTTTCCTGTGGCTGGTGCCGGTGCTGGCCGGACTGGTGCTGTCGATACCGATTTCCATGCTCTCCAGCAGCGCCTGGGTGGGGCAGGCGGCGCGCCGTCTGGGCCTGTTCCTGACGCCGGAGGAATACCGCCCCCCCCGCGTCCTTGAACTGCTCGATGAAAACCTTGCCCGTGTGGAAGCCGCGACCGCGACCCTGGCCGACGGCGAAGGCCGGCATGTGGCCGACCCCGGCATCTGCGCCCTGCATCTGGCGCTGCTGCCCAACCGGCCGGTGCGGAAGCGGCAACGGCATCAGCTGCGGGCGCTGGTTTACCAGCTGATCGAAGAGGGGCCGGAAAATCTGACCAATGCGGAGAAGCGCAGCCTGATCTCCGATCCGGAGACCCTGGTACGGTTGCATACCCTGGCGCGGGGCGGGCGGGACGAGAACCGCGGCTGACGGATCGTTTTTCCCGCGACTGGCCCGCGCCACTGGCGTCTCGCGTTCGTGGCGCGTGGCCGTGATCCGCTTCGTTCCGGTTGTCCGGATTCCGTGTAAAGACCTCCCGAGTAACCCATGATGGATATGCGCAGACTCCTTGCCTGGCTGGGTGTGGCCCTGCTGGGTGCCGCCTCGCTGGGCGGCATCGCCCTCAACCGGGGCGAGCCGGTCAACAGCCTCTGGTTCGTGACGGCCGCGGTGTGCGTGTACGCGCTGGGTTACCGCTTCTACAGCGCCTTCGTCGCGGCCAGGGTGCTGGTGCTGGATGGAACCCGGGCGACGCCGGCTGAGCGCCTCGACGATGGGCGTGACTTCGTGCCGACCAACAAGTGGGTCGTCTTCGGTCATCACTTCGCCGCCATCGCCGGGCCGGGACCGCTGATCGGGCCGACGCTGGCGGCGCAGTTCGGCTACCTGCCGGGCACGCTGTGGATTCTGATCGGCGCGGTGATCGGCGGCTGCGTGCAGGATTTCGTCATCCTGTTCTGCTCGATCCGCCGCGACGGGCGCTCGCTGGGGCAGATGGCGCGCGACGAACTGGGGCCCATCGGCGGCAACACCGCCATGCTGGGGGTGATGTGCATCATGGTCATCCTCATCGCCGTGCTGGGCCTGGTGGTGGTCAACGCCATGAAGCACAGCCCCTGGGCCACCTCGACGGTGGGCGCGACCATTCCCATCGCCATGATCGTCGGCGTCTACATGAGCAAGCTGCGGCCGGGGCGGGTGATCGAGTCGACCGTGCTGGGCGTGAGCCTGCTGCTGCTGGCGGTGTGGGGTGGCGGTGTCATCGACCATCATCCGGGCTGGCGCGGCCTGTTCGACTACGGCGCCGAACCGCTGGCGTTCATGATCATCGGCTATGGCCTCGCGGCGGCGGTGCTGCCGGTGTGGCTGCTGCTGGCGCCGCGCGACTATCTGTCGACCTTCATGAAACTGGGCACCATCGCCGCACTGGCGGTGGCCATTCTCGTGCTGCATCCCGAGATCAGGATGCCGGCGGTCACGCCGTTCATCGACGGCACCGGGCCGATCTTCGGCGGCAAGCTGTTTCCCTTCGTCTTCATCACCATCGCCTGCGGGGCGATTTCCGGCTTCCACGCGCTGATTTCCTCCGGGACCACGCCCAAGCTGCTGGCCAACGAGGCCGACGCGCGTTTCATCGGCTACGGCGCAATGATGATGGAATCCTTTGTCGCCATCATGGCCATGGTGGCGGCGACCGTGCTGGACCCGGGCGTCTATTTCGCCATCAACAGCCCGGCCGGGGTGGTGGGCGCGGACGCGGCCGCCGCCGTGGCGAAAATCTCCGGCTGGGGCTTCCCGGTCACGGTCGAGCAGATGAACGCGCTGGCCCGGGAGATGGGCGAGACCACGCTGTTCGCCCGCACCGGCGGCGCGCCCTCGCTGGCGGTGGGCATGGCCAGCCTGTTCGCCAGCGCCTTCGGCGATGCGCTACTGTCGCTTTGGTACCACTTCGCCATCATGTTCGAGGCGCTGTTCATCCTGACCACGCTGGACGCCGGTACCCGCGTGGCGCGCTTCATGTTGCAGGATCTGCTCGGCAATTACCTGCCGGCACTGGGCCGCACCTCGTGGTATCCCGGCGTGATCCTCACCAGCGGGCTGGTGGTGACGGGCTGGGGCTGGCTGCTGTACACCGGCGTGATCGACCCCTTGGGCGGCATCAACAGCCTGTGGCCGCTGTTCGGCATTGCCAACCAGATGCTGGCCGGCATCGCCCTGTGCGTGGCGACCACCATCATCGTCAAGAGCGGCAAGCTGCGTTACGCCTGGGTGACCGGGGTACCGCTGGTCTGGCTGCTGATCGTCACCAGTTCCGCCGCCTGGCAGAAGCTGTTCAGTCCGGAACTGCGCATCGGCTTCCTGGCCCATGCGCGCGACCTGTCCGACAAACTGGCGACCGGCGCGCTGCCCGCCGAGCAGGCCGCCAAGGCGCCGCAGCTCATCTTCAACGATTATCTGGATGCCGGCCTGACGGCGCTGTTCATCGCCGTGTCCTGGATTCTGGCTTTCGAGACCCTGCGTATCTGCGCCGCCATCGTCGCCAAACGTCCGCATCCGCCGTCCAGCGAGTCGCCGCATATCCCCAGCCGGCTGGTGGAGGACTGGGTCCGGGATTGAGGGGTTGCCATCGCCCGACCGGCCGGAATCGTCTTTTCGGGTAGAATTCGCCGCTTTTGCAACCCGTTGTGACCCTGATCGTGATTCCAGAAGACGCGCGTACCCGGCTCGTGCCCGAATGGGCGCCACAATCCGCCGTGCTGTTGGCATGGCCCTATGCCGATGGGGATTTCAGCCCCTGGCTGACCGAGGTCGAAGCGACCTATTGCTGCATCGCCGAGGCCGTCGCGGCCCGGGAAACGCTGATCGTGGCCTGCCGATCCGCGTCGCATCGGCTGAATATCGAGGCTGCCTTGCGGGCGCGTGGGGTGGATCTCGATCGGGTCCGTTGCGTTGAACTGCCCTACAACGATGTCTGGGTGCGGGATACCGCCCCGCTCGGCGTGATGGGTTCGGCCGGCCCCCAACTGCTGGATTTCCGCTTCAATGGCTGGGGCGGCAAGTACGAGCATGCCGACGATGCCGCGCTGGCCCGTCGTCTGCACGACGCCGGTGTGCTCGGCACGACGCCGCTGCGGGCGGTGGATTTCGTCCTGGAGGGGGGCAGCGTCGAAAGCGACGGTGCCGGCACGGTGATGACCACCGCCCGCTGCCTGCTCAATCCCAACCGCAATCCGGCCTGCACGCAGGAACAGATCGCGGCCCGGCTCCGGGAATACCTGGGCGCCGATCACGTGCTGTGGTTGGAACACGGCCATGCCGAGGGCGACGATACCGATGCCCACATCGACACGCTGGCGCGCTTCTGCTCGCCCGACACCATCGCCTACACGACCTGCGATCAGCCGGACGACCCCCTGTTCGGCGAATTCGCCGCCATGGCCGAGCAGTTGGCGACCTTCAGGAATCGTCAGGGCCGGCCATACCGGCTGGTGCCGCTGCCCATGCCGCGGCCGATCCGCAGCGAGACGGGCGACCGTCTGCCCGCCACCTACGCCAACTTCCTGATCGTCAACGGCGCGGTCCTGATACCGGTCTACGGCGATCCCGCCGACGAGGTGGCGCTGGAGCGTCTGGCCGACTGCTTCCCGGATCGCGAACGGATCGCCATCGACTGCCTGCCGCTGATCCGCCAATACGGGAGCCTGCACTGCATGACCATGCAGTTTCCGGCCGCCATTGTCCCGAGCGAACGCCCATGTCATCGAAACTGACCCTTGCCTTCATCCAGCAGGCCTGCGGGGACCCTGATCCCCGGGTGAACCTCGACGCTTCCCTGCGCGGCATCCGCGAGGCGGCCGCTCGCGGGGCCAGCCTGATCCTGCTGCCCGAGTTGCATCTCGGCCCCTATTTCTGCCAGACCGAGGATACGCAGCGCTTCGACCTGGCGGAACCGATTCCGGGCCCGACCACCGATAAACTCGGAAAAGTCGCCGCCGAACTCGGAGTGGTAATCGTGGCCTCCCTGTTCGAGCGGCGGGCGGCGGGGCTTTATCATAATACGGCGGTGGTGCTGGAAAGCGATGGGTGTCTGGCGGGCAAGTATCGCAAGATGCACATTCCGGACGATCCCGGTTATTACGAAAAGTTCTACTTTACCCCCGGGGATCTGGGGTTTGCTCCGATTGCCACCTCGGTCGGCAAGCTGGGTATCCTGGTCTGCTGGGATCAGTGGTACCCGGAGGCCGCCCGTCTCATGGCGCTGGCAGGTGCCGACCTGTTGCTGTATCCGACGGCCATCGGCTGGAATCCCGACGATGACGGCGAGGAGCAGGAGCGCCAGCGGAATGCCTGGATCACGGTCCAGCGTGGCCATGCGGTTGCCAACGGGCTGCCGGTGATCGCCTGCAACCGCATTGGCCTGGAGCCCGATCCCGGTGGCCAGACCCGGGGCATCCGCTTCTGGGGCAGCAGTTTCGCAGTGGGGCCGCAGGGGGAATATCTGGCGCAGGCCGGGGTCGCTGACGAGCAGGTCTTGCTGGTCGAGATTGATCGGCAGCGCTCGGAGGACGTGCGCCGTATCTGGCCTTTCCTCAGGGATCGCCGCATCGATGCCTATGCGGCCTTGACGCGGAGGTTTATCGATTGAGCCTGCGATCGGACAGGTCGGTGCGGCCCGGCGATCGGTCGTGTGCCATGCGGTCGTGGCAGAACCGGTAATGCCGGTTCCTCGCGTTTTCGGCCCGGCGCGGGTTTCGGGGTGGATTTGCCCGGCAGATGGAATCCCGCCGTGCGCGCGGCATCCGGGGGATGCGGTGGGTGCAGCGAAAGGGGGGTAACCCTGGGTCAGCCCCCCGGTGTCGTTCCGACGATCAGATCAGATATGGAATTCGCTGATGTCGCGACCCTGGCTGAGCAGGGCCTGCAGCCAGCGCGGTTTCATGCCCCTGCCGGTCCAGGTTTGCTCGGGGTTGTGCGGGTTGCGATATTTTGCCGCCACCTTGCCGCCGCGCTTCGGGGCGGCAGGTTTGTCTCCCTCGTGGATATCGACGGTGCAGCCGATGGAGGCTGCCAGTTCCTTGATTTTCGCAATCACTTCCCGGCGCTTGCCATGCTGCTTTTCCTTGAGGGCCCGCTGGGCATTGGCAATCATGCTGGCCAGTTCGGTTTCCGATAGCGTTTCCAGGTCGATGTTCATGTGTTACCTCTGTAAATGTGGCTGTGACTGTATTTCGCTGATAAATATCCGATTTATCGGCAGCTAGTATAAACAAAAAATCCGGGTGGATAAACCCGTCGCGGCAGGCTTGTATATCTTGCTTCGGCGCCAAGCGTGGGTCCGCCCCTTGGTAAGTCGTCCACACAGGCATTACGGCCCCATACCGACAACGCACAGGTTAAGTTCCATGTCCCGAGTCTTCACCCCCCTAACCCCCGGGCGTCCCGGTCACCGCATTGCCTGGACAGGACTTTCCGGATGCGGCGACGCCCTGGCCCTGGCCCAGGCCATCCAGCGGGAGGATTGCCTCTATGTGGTGGTCACCGAGGATACCCAGACGGCTGTCCGGCTTGAGCATGAGATAGGTTTTTTCCTGGGGGGTTCCGCGCCGGTATTGCACTTTCCCGACTGGGAAACCCTGCCCTACGATACCTTCTCGCCCTTGCCGGAAATCGTCTCCGAGCGCCTGAAAACCCTCGCCGAGCTCGTCCGCATCCGGCGCGGGGTATTGCTGACGCCGGTCGCCACCCTCATGCAGCGGCTGGCGCCCCGGCAGCACGTTCTGGGCAATACCTTCGTGCTCAAGCCCGGCAGCCGCCTGAGTCTGGAGGAAACCCGCCGGCGGCTGGAAAGCGTCAGTTATCACTGCGTCCAGCAGGTGCTGGAGCACGGCGAATTTGCGATACGCGGCTCGATTCTGGATTTGTTTCCCATGGGCAGCCAGGTGCCTTACCGTATCGAGCTGTTCGACGACGAGGTGGAATCCATCCGCATCTTCGATCCGGAATCGCAGCGCTCCAGCGAGCGGGTGGATGCCATCAACCTGTTTCCGGCCCGCGAGTATCCGTTCGATGAGGCCGCCATCAAGCGTTTTCGGCAGGCGTTTCGTGAGGCCTTCCCGGAAGCGTCCACCACGCATGCCCTGTATCAGGAGATCAGCAAGGGTATCGCCGGGGGGGGTACCGACTATTACCTGCCTTTGTTCGTCGAGCAAACCGAAACGCTGTTCGATTACCTGCCCTCCGACACCCATGTGGTGCTGCATGGCGCGATTGAATCCGCGGCGGAACGGTTCTTCGCCGATACCGAGGCCCGCTACCAGCAGCGACGCCAGTATCCCGATCGTCCGCCCCTGCCTCCGGCGCGGCTGTTTCTGCCGCCCTCGGCGCTCGGCGAGCATCTGGCCCGCTGCCCCGTGGTCGTGCTGTCTCCGCAGACCAGTGACGGCGCGGCTGACGAAAGCACCGATGACGGCTGCCGGGCCTTGCCCGATCTCGCCCTGAATGCGCGGCTCAAGACGCCTGCGGAGGCGTTGATCGCCTTCCTGCAGGCGCCGGGCCGGCGCACGCTGCTGACGGCCGAAACCGCCGGTCACCGCGAGGCCTTGCTGGAAACGCTGGGGCGCTACCGCATTAAGCCCAGGGTGCTCGATGGCTGGCGCCAGTTCATCGATGGGTCGGACGCGCTGGGACTGGTCGTGGCGCCCATGGATCACGGACTCTGGCTGGCCGAGCCGGATATCGCCATCATCACCGAAACCCAGCTGTCGGGTGAACGGGTCCAGCAGCGGCGTCGGCGGCGGGTGAGCGGTGGCCACAAGATCGACCAGCTGCTGCGCAACCTGGAGGAGCTGGAAATCGGTGCGCCGGTGGTGCATCAGGATCACGGGGTCGGCCGCTTCATGGGGCTGACCCGGTTGACGGTCGGCGGCATCGAGGGGGAATTCCTGACGCTGGAATACGCCCATCAGGACACCCTGTACGTGCCGGTTTCCTCCCTGCACCTGATCGGCCGCTACAGCGGCGCCAGCCCCGAAACCGCGCCCCTGCACCGGCTGGGGGGCGAGCAGTGGCAAAAGGCCCGCCGCAAGGCCCTGGAGCGCGTGCGCGACGTCGCGGCGGAGCTGCTGGATATCTATGCCAAGCGCGCCGCGCGCCAGGGGCACAGCTATTCGACGGTGACCGAGGAATACGCGAACTTCGCCGCCGGCTTCCCCTTCGAGGAAACGCCGGATCAGGAAACCGCCATTCTCGATGTCATCCGGGATTTGGCCTCGCCGCAGCCCATGGACCGGGTGGTGTGCGGCGACGTGGGCTTCGGCAAGACCGAGGTGGCCATGCGCGCCGCCTTCATCGCCGTCCAGAACGGCAGGCAGGTGGCGGTGCTGGTGCCGACCACGCTCCTGGCCCAGCAGCATTTCCAGAATTTCCGCGACCGCTATGCGGACTGGCCGATACGGGTCGAGACGCTGTCGCGCTTCGTCGGCAAGAAGCAGCAGGAAGCCGTGCTGCGGGAGGTCGCCGAGGGCCGCATCGACATCCTCATCGGCACCCACAAGATCCTGCAGAAGGATGTGGTCTTCAAGGCGCTCGGCCTGGCCATCATCGACGAGGAACAACGCTTCGGCGTGGCGCAGAAGGAGTACTTCAAGAAGCTCCGCAGCGAGCTGGACTTCCTGACCCTGACCGCGACGCCGATTCCGCGCACGCTCAACATGGCCATGTCGGGCCTGCGCGATATCTCCATCATCGCGACGCCACCGCCCAACCGGCACGCCATCAAGACCTTTGTCAGCGAGTGGGACAGCGGGCTGGTCGAGGAGGCGGTGCTGCGCGAAATCAAGCGCGGCGGGCTGGTGTATTTCCTGCACAACCAGATCGAGACCATGGAGAAGATGGCCCGCGATCTCGGCACGCTAGTGCCGCAGGCCCGCATCCGCATCGCCCACGGCCAGATGCCCGAGCGGGAGCTGGAGCAGATCATGCTGGATTTCTACCACCAGCGATTCAACCTGCTGCTGTGCACCACCATCATCGAAAGCGGCATCGACGTGCCCAGCGCCAACACCATCATCATCAATCGGGCCGACCGGCTGGGCCTGTCGCAGCTGCACCAGATTCGCGGCCGGGTAGGGCGCTCGCATCATCGCGCCTATGCCTACCTCATCGTGCCGCCGAAAAGCCTGATGACAGCCGACGCCGTCAAGCGTCTGGAGGCGATCGAGGCTTCGGGCGAACTGGGTGCCGGTTTCATGCTGTCGTCGCACGACCTGGAAATCCGCGGTGCCGGCGAACTGCTGGGCGACGAGCAGAGCGGCCAGATTCAGGAGATCGGCCTGAGCCTCTATACCGAACTGCTCGAGCGGGCCGTCAAGGCCCTGCAAGCGGGCCTGCAGCCAGCGCTGGACTTGCTGCCGCACGATGCGGGTCCGGAGATCGACCTGCAGGCGCCGGCGCTGATTCCAGAAACCTACCTGCCCGATGTCCATGCCCGGCTGGTGCTCTACAAGCGCATCGCCAATGCCCGCGACGAGGAGGAACTGCGCGCCTTGCAGGTCGAAATGATCGACCGTTTCGGGCTGTTGCCACCCGCCGCCAAGACGCTGTTCGCCATCACCGGACTCAAGCTGCACGCCGAGCGGCTCGGCATCCGCAAGATCGAGGCAGGGCCCGGCGGCGGGCGCTTCCTGTTCGGTCCGGCTCCCGCCGTCGATCCCTTGCAGGTGATCACCCTGATCCAGTCCCAGCCGCAGACCTACAAGCTGGATGGGCAGGACAGGCTGCGCTTCGTCCATGTCATGGACACGCCCGAGTCGCGCATCGCCTTCGTGGAAGCCCTGGTGGAGCGGCTGGCACCCGCGGCTTGAGCCGTGTCGCCGACAGCATGCAGGGTTGAACCGGAGGGCGGCTTCCCGCATAATGCGTCCTTTGGCATCCCGCTTTCGCGGGTGCCGGCCAGAGTTCAATGGCGAGTCGTGTCGGTCCCCTCGCAATGATACGCTGCAAACCCCGCCAGGCCCGGAAGGGAGCAACGGTAGCAGCGGATTCGTGTGCCGGGGTGTGGCTGGCGCGACTTGCCACCCCTCACGCGGCCTTTCCCGGCCCATCTTCTCCCTGAACCGCGATGGCCTATCAGGCACTGGCCCGCAAGTGGCGTCCCCGTCAGTTCGGTGAAATCGTCGGTCAGGATCACGTCGTTCGCGCCTTGACCCATGCGCTGAGCTTCGACCGCCTGCATCACGCCTATCTCTTTACCGGTACCCGCGGCGTGGGCAAGACCACCGTGGCGCGGATCCTGGCCAAGGCCATGAACTGCGAGTCCCGCGGCGCCAGCGCCGAGCCCTGCGGTCAATGCGCGGTCTGTCGCGATGTCGACGAGGGACGCTTCGTCGATCTCGTCGAGGTGGACGCGGCCTCGCGGACCAAGGTCGAGGATACCCGCGAACTGCTCGACAACGTGCTCTATGCGCCGACCCAGGGGCGCTACAAGATCTACCTCATCGACGAGGTGCACATGCTCTCCACGCACAGCTTCAACGCCCTGTTGAAGACGCTGGAGGAGCCGCCGCCGCACATCAAGTTCCTGCTGGCCACCACCGATCCGCAGAAGATCCCGGTCACCGTGCTGTCGCGCTGCCTGCAGTTCAACCTCAAGCGGTTGACGCCCGAGCAGATCCGCGGCCAGCTGGAGGACATCCTGCACCGGGAGTCGGTGACGTTTGACGCCAATGCGGTCAAGTCCCTGGCGCGGGCCGCCGATGGCTCGCTGCGCGACGCCCTGAGCCTGATGGATCAGGCCATCGTGCATGGTGGCGGCAGCCTGGCCGAGGCCACCGTGGCCGCCATGCTCGGCACTGTGGCGCGGCGACCGGTATTCGAGATGCTGGATGCCATCCTGGCCCGCGATGCCGAGGCGCTGCTCGGTCTGATCGATGCCATGGATCAGCACGCGCCCGATTACGCCGATGTGCTCCAGCAACTGCTGATCATTCTCCATCACGCCGCGCTCGGCCAGTGGGCGCCGGATGCCGTGCGGCGGGACGAGGAGGCCGAGCGTCTCCTCGGCATCGCCGCCAGCGTGCCGGCCGAGGATCTGCAGCTGCTGTACCAGATCGCCCTGATCGGCCAGCGCGATCTGCCGTTGGCGCCGGAACCGCGTCTGGGCTTCGAGATGGTGCTGTTGCGCATGCTGGCCTTCCGGCCGCTGGCTGCCGCCGTTCGCTCCGCTTCCCCGGAGTCGCCCCGCAAGCCGTCGTCCGCCGCGTCCGCCAGGCCTGCCGAGGTCGCTGCTGCGCCCGCTATGCCCCAACTGGCCAAACCGGCGTCTGCGCCGCCACCGACACCGGCATCCATGGCCGTTCCGGACGACGGCAACCCGGCAGCGTCCCGGTCGCCACCAGCGGCTCCGCCGGCACCGCCCGGTCCCGGGGCGGCGCCGGACTGGCCGGCGCTGATCCGGGCCATGGGCCTGACGGCGATGACGCGGGAACTGGCCAACAATGCCGTGCTGCTGCGCCTCGACGGGCAGCAGTGCGAGCTCAGCCTCGACCCCAGGTTGCAGCATCTCCGCAGCCCGCGTTCGGAAGCCGCGCTGGAAAAGGCCCTGCAGGCCCATTTCAACCGGCCGCTGCGGTTGCAGATTCGCCTCGAGGCGGCGGCTGCCGAAACGCCTGCGATCCAGTTGCAGCGCGAGCGGGACGAGCGCCAGCAGGCGGCGGAGGCGGAGATCGAGCAGGACGAGAGCGTGCGTGCCTTTCGGGAACTGTTCGACGCGCGTATCGTGCCCGGCAGCACCAAACCCATTCCCTGAACGACCCACGTAACGGAGTAGATCGATCATGAAGAGTCCCCTGGCAGGCCTGATGCAGCAAGCCCAGAAAATGCAGGAAAACCTGAAGCAGGTCCAGGACGAGATTGCGGCTGCACAGATCACCGGCGAGTCGGGCGGCGGGCTGGTCAGGATCACCATGAACGGCAAGCGCCAGGTCAGCCAGGTACAGATCGATGACAGCCTGCTCCATGACGACCGCGACATGCTGGAGGATCTGGTGGCCGCTGCCTTCAACGATGCGGTCAACAAGGTCAGCCATCTCAAGCAGGAAAAGATGGCCGGCCTGACTGGCGGCATCGAGTTCCCGCCGGGATTCAAGCTGCCGTTCTGAGTCGTAACCGGAGGCGTGCCGCATGCCACCCGCCGGCGCCCTGGCGCGACTGATGCGGTCCTTGCGTTGCCTGCCGGGGGTCGGTCCCAAATCCGCCCAGCGGATGACCTTCCACCTGCTGCAACGGGATCGGGCGGGCGCGCGGCAGCTGGCCGAGTCGTTGCTGCATGCTCTCGACGCCATCGGCCACTGCGCCCAGTGCCGGACCCTCACCGAGGGCGAACTCTGCCCGCTCTGTGCCAGCCCGCGCCGCGAGCGATCGCTGCTCTGCGTCGTCGAGACGCCGGCGGAGGCGCAGGCGATCGAGCAGGCCACCGCATTCCGGGGCCTGTTTTTCGTGCTCAACGGCCGGCTGTCGCCGCTGGACGGGATCGGCCCGGCGGAGCTGCGGCTGGATCTGCTCGAGCGGCGATTGCAATCGGGCGAAATTGCCGAAATCATTCTGGCCACCAATACCACCGTCGAAGGTGAAGCCACCGCGCATTACATTCATGAAATGGCGCAGCGGCATGGCATCACCGCCACCCGTCTGGCCTACGGCATGCCGCTTGGTGGCGAGCTCGAATACGTTGACAGCGCCACCCTGTCCCATGCCTTCAATGGCCGCAAGGTTTTCTGAACCGCCTGCGGTGGATTGGCCAGCGGGCCTGTTTTCCTTGTCGACAGCGAGGTCGCGATGACGGATTGTCTCTTCTGCAAGATGGTGGCTGGCCAGATACAGCCGGATGTCGTTTACGAGGACGAGCATGTGCTGGCCTTCCGCGACATCCGCCCACAGGCCAAGGTGCATGTGCTGGTGATTCCCAAGCGGCACATTCCGACCCTGGACGATTTCCCGGCCGACGAACCGGGCCTGGCGGGGCAACTGCTCGGTGCCGTCCAGGAGGTCGCCCGGCGCGAGGGGCTCGCCGCCGGCGGTTACCGCACCGTGATCAACTGCCGCGGCGATGCCGGTCAGGAGGTCTATCATCTGCACCTGCATGTGCTTGGCGGCCGGCGCCTCGCATGGCCGCCGGGCTGAAGCGGCGCTGACGGGCGTGCCGGTCCGCCGGATGGCTGCGATGGGGCGCAGTGCCAGGCATCCGCTGCCGCATCGGGTATCCATCCATAGCGTTTGCGGAGGGTGAGCCATGCCGGACGAACAGCAGCTCGCGGCCGTCGACTGCCTGGGCATCGGGGTTGCCCGCCTCGGCTTCGAGGCATTCCTGGCATGGTTCGACGCCCATACCCGGCCGGGCGGTCCCGCCGTCACGCTGGCCCTGGTGAATGCCCATACCGTCAATCTGGCCTATGCCGACCGCGGGTTCCGCGAGGTCCTCAACGGGTTTTCCCTGGTGCTCAACGACGGCGTCGGGCTGGAAATCTACGGGCACCTGGCTGGCCGCCCGTTTCTCGAGAATTTCAACGGCACGGACCTGTTTCCCCGCGTTTTCGCGCACCGCACCGCGGCGCGGGACGCATTGCGGGTGTTCCTGTTTGGTGCCAGGCCCGGTGTGGCGGCCCTGGCCGCCCGCAACATCGAGGCCCGCTATCCCGCCGTGCGGGTGGTGGGGGTCCGCGATGGCTATTCCTCGGACCATGATCAGGCGGAACTGCTCGAGGCCATCAACGACGCCCGCCCGCACCTGCTGCTGGTTGCGCTCGGCAATCCCCTGCAGGAGCACTGGATCGCCGATCACCAAGTGCAGTTGCAGGTTGGCATCGCCTGCGGTGTCGGGGCATTGCTCGACTTCCTGAGCGAGAGCATTCCCCGCGCGCCGCGCTGGCTTCGCCGTTGCCGGCTGGAGTGGCTTTACCGCCTCTGGCTGGAGCCTCGGCGCATGATGAAGCGCTATTTGCTCGGTAATCCGCTGTTCCTGCTGCGCGCGGCAGGCTATCGGCTGTTCGGGCAGGGCGGGCGCTGAGGGCTGTGGTCAGGCGGTCCGGGGGGCTGGCCGATCACGGTGACTGGCGTCTGATCAGCCGGTGAGCCTGAGCGGGGTCGTGTGACGCCGGCATGTCCCGACGGGCCGGTTTCCGCCCGCGAGGGGCCGGCCCATCGGGTGGCAGGTCTTACTCCGCCTCGGGATTGAAATCCAGGCCAAGGGTCGTCCAGCTGTCGGGGCTGGCCTGATCCTCGCCGGTCATGCGGACCGTGCAGGCGTAGAGCTTGACCACCGGGCCCTTCCCGGGCTCGACTAGCCGCACGCTGGAGCGGATCAGGTACTGGCGGTTGCCAAGGGCCCAGGCCTCGTACTGGTCATCCAGGAATTCGACGTTGTCGGGCAGATCGCCCTTGTCCTTGACCTCCTTGCGACAATGGGCCAAGGCGTATCCTGTACGCTCGGTCTTGGCATCCAGCTTGCCAAGCGGTTCGTTTTCCTCGATCGGCTTCTCGAAGAAAACCTCTGACTTCACCACGCTCATGACCAGCGGCATGATGGCCTTCTCCTGCAGCATGTAGAGGCCACCGATGAAGAGGATCAGGTACAGCACGGAATATTTGCTGCGGATCATTTTGGTGATGAAGTCTTTCATTTGTTTGCCTTTATTCGTTATCTGGATGATCAGTGGGCAGATGGGTGGCCCGACCGCCGCGGGCGGTGGCCGGGCCGGATTCGTTAGGTTACACCGAACCGTGCGGACGCGGGCCGTCAGACCAGCGAGTTTTCCATTGGTTTCCGCCCGTCCCGAGGCCGTCGGGACAGCAGGATGAGCAGTCGGGAGACACAGACATGACGGATGCCAGAAAACTGGTCGTGGCCATTTCCTCCCGGGCCCTGTTCGACCTGGACGAATCCCACCGCATTTTCGAGGAAGGCGGCAAGGAAGCCTTCTGTCGCTATCAGATCGAGCACGAGGAGGAAACCCTCGCGCCCGGGGTCGCCTTTACCCTGGTCAGGAAACTGCTGGCGATCAACGATACCCTGCGCCAGCCGACCGTCGAGGTGATCCTGCTGTCGCGCAACAGCGCCGATACCGGATTGCGGGTGTTCAATTCCATTCGCCATCATGGACTCGACATCGTCCGCGCCGCCTTCACCAACGGGGCATCGCCGTTCGGCTACATCGCCGCCTTCGGGGCTGACCTGTTCCTCTCGAGCAACGCCGAGGATGTGAAAAAGGCCCTGGCGGCGGGGCATGCCGCCGCCACCATCCTGGCTTCGGCCAAGCCGGCCACGGATTCCGGCCAGCTGCGCATCGCCTTCGACGGCGATGCCGTGCTGTTCTCCGACGAGTCGGAGCGCATCTACCGGGAGCAGGGCCTCGAAGCCTTTGCCGAGTACGAGGCCGCCGAGGCGCGCAAGCCGCTGTCCGGCGGTCCGTTCAAGGCCTTCCTGGCGACCCTGCACCATGTGCAGACCCTGTTCGACGCCGACGAGTCGCCGATCCGCACGGCGCTGGTCACGGCCCGGGCGGCGCCGGCGCACGAGCGGGTGGTCAGAACCCTCAGGGCCTGGAACATCCGCATCGACGAGGCGCTGTTCCTCGGTGGCAAGGCCAAGGGTCCCTTCCTCAGCGCCTTCGGCGCCGACATCTTCTTCGACGACCAGCAGGGCCATTGCCATTCCGCCAGCCAGCACGTCGCCACCGGCCATGTTCCGCATGGCGTGGCCAACCTCGACACGCCCCCGGCGTGAGGGCGGGGCGCCCGCTCCGGGGAGGGGCCAGCGCCGCTGCCGACCCGTGCTACCATTCCCGCCCGCGCGAGGCCAGCGGCCGAGCATGCCAGAAAACCGTACCAGGACCGGAGTCGTAGCGGCTGCGGTCGTGGGCAAAGCCAGACAAATCCAGGTCTCCAGCCGCCATGATCCTGATGATCGACAACTACGATTCCTTCACCTACAACCTCGTGCAGTATTTTGCCGAGCTGGGGGCCGAGGTGGAGGTGGTGCGCAACGACCAGATCGCCGTCGAGGACATCGCCCGGCTCGATCCCCAGAAGATCGTGATCTCGCCGGGTCCCTGCACGCCCAAGGAGGCGGGCATCTCGGTGGAAACCATCCGTCGCTATGCCGGCCGCTACCCGATCCTCGGGGTATGCCTGGGGCACCAGAGCATCGGCTATGCCTTCGGCGGCAACATCATCCACGCCAAGCGGATCATGCACGGCAAGACCTCGATGGTGTACCACCGCGACACGGGTGTGTTTCACGGCCTCAACAACCCGTTCCAGGCCACCCGCTACCACTCGCTGGTCATCGAGCAGCAAAGCCTGCCGGCGTGTCTGGAGATCACCGCCTGGACCGAGGACAGGGATGGTGGCATCGAGGAGATCATGGGCGTCCGCCACCGGACCCTGGATGTCGAGGGCGTGCAGTTTCACCCCGAGTCCATCCTGACCGAGCAGGGTCACGAACTGCTCGCCAACTTCCTGCGCCGGTGAGGGCCGGGGACGGCGCGGCGTCCGCCCTGCCTGCCGTCCGACGCCGCCACTGACGGCCACTGCCCATGTTGCCCAGCGTCCAGGCCTACCGCGGCATCGCGGTCCTGCTGGTGGTGCTGTTCCACTCCAGCGAGTTCATCAAGCGAAAGCTCGGTGAGGCGCCGTTCGGCGACGTCTTTCTTACCGGTTTCTCCGGCGTCTTCCTGTTCTTTGTCCTCAGCGGCTTCATCATCCTGATCGCCCATGCACGCGATATCGGCCGGCCCGGCCGCATCGGCTATTACCTGTCGCGCCGTTTCATCCGCATCTATCCCCTGTACTGGCTGGTCCTCTTGTCGTGGGGCGGCTGGCGGGTGTTTACCGGTGGCCTGGCCGTGCCGGAGTTCCTGTCGAACGCCTGGCTGTTCAGCGGGCGGCCGACACCGCTGATTGCCGTCAGCTGGACGCTGGCCTACGAGATGCTTTTCTATGCGCTGTTCGCGGCGTTTCTGCTGCGCCGCAGCTGGGGCTTGCTGGTTTTTGCCGGCTGGCTGGCGCTGTTGCTGCCGGGAACCGCGATCATCCCCGGTCTCTGGGCGGATCCGTTGAACCTGCTGTTCTTCATGGGCATGGCCGCCGGCGTGGTGCACCTCAAGGCCAGCGTCTGGGATCCCGCCAGGCGGAACCGGATCGGCCTGGCCTGCCTCGCCCTCGGCGCGACCGGTTTCGTGGCCACCGGACGGATCTACGCGGGGCTCGGCCTGCCGTCCGATGCCTGGCCGGCGCACCCCCTGACACTGCTGGGTTTCGGATTTTCCAGCGCGCTGATGCTGGCAGCCTGCATGGCCCCGGAGCTCAACCGCCTGCTGGCTCGCCGGCGCCTCTGGCTGCTGGTCGGCAATGCCTCCTATGCGATCTATCTGGTGCATCTGTCGTTCGGCAAGCTGGCCTGGAGCCTGTCCCGGCCCTTGCAGCCGCTGTGGTCGGAACTGCCGGCTGTCTGGGCGGCCAATCTGCTGACCGCCTGGCTGGCAGGCCTGTCGGTGTTGGCAGGGATACTGGTCCACCTTATGATTGAGGCACCGCTGCTCGACGCTCTGCGCGGTCTGCTGGCACGCAAATGGGCCCGCCAGCCGGCTGCTGCCGTGTCGGGTTAACTCCCGCTGCGACCCGTCCAATCCCATGACCGACCTGGAACTGTTTCAAGCCTTCGTGGCACCGGCGATCTTCATTTCCGGCGCCGGCCTGCTGGTGCTATCGATCAATACCCGCCTGATGGGCATCGTCACCCGCCTGCGAGCCTTCCACAAGGACAAGCATGTCGCCATCAAGACCGGCAACCGGCTGGAGGCGCGGGTGTTGCAGTCGCAGATCGAGTCGATCGAGATACGCGCCGCCAAGATGCGCAACGCCTTCATCTTCACGCTGGTCGGCGTCATGGGCGTCATGGTCACCTGCCTGGTGCTGGGGCTCAGCCTGTATGTGGCGAACGCGCTGATCGTGGCCGTGCTGCTCTTCGTGCTGTCGGTGCTGTCGATGCTGATCGGCATGTTCCACTACCTGTCGGAAGTCATGATTGGCCTGGATTCCGTGCAGGAGGAGGAAAAGCTGTACCAGCTCCTCGACAGCGATCCCGCCCTTTCCGAGTGACCCCTGGCACCTTTCCCGCTCAGCCCGCTGCTCTCACGATGAAGATTTCCTCCGCCATCAACCATCTGCTCGACGGCCAGGATCTCGCGCCCGCGGCCATGCGCGAGCTCATGCGCGGCATCATGACCGGGCAGGCGACCCCGGCCCAGATCGGCGGTTTCCTGGTCGCGCTGCGGGCCAAGGGCGAGACGGTCGACGAAGTGGTCGCCGCGGCGCAGGTCCTGCGCGAGATGGCCACCCGGGTGCCGGTGCAGGGCGAGCATCTGGTCGACACCTGCGGCACCGGCGGTGACGGTGCCCATACCTTCAACATCAGCACCGCGTCCGCCTTCGTCGCGGCGGCGGCCGGCGCCCGGGTCGCCAAGCATGGCAACCGTTCGGTCTCCAGCAAGTCCGGCAGCGCCGACGTGCTGGCGGCGGCGGGACTCAACCTGTCCCTGACGCCCGCGCAGGTGAAGGACTGCATCGAGCAGGTCGGGCTCGGCTTTCTCTTCGCCCAGAACCATCACGTCGCCATGCAGCACGCCATCGGGCCGCGCCGCGAGCTGGGCATCCGGACCATCTTCAATCTCCTGGGGCCGCTGACCAACCCCGCCTCGGCACCTTGCCAGGTCGTCGGCGTCTACAGCGAGCAGTGGCTGGAGCCGCTGGCCGAGGCCCTGCAGCAGCTCGGCAGCCGCCATGTGCTGGTGGTGCATGCCGAGGACGGCCTGGACGAGATCAGCATCGGCGCGCCGACCCGGGTGGCCGAGCTCCGCGACGGCCGCATCGACGTGCGCCAGTTGACGCCCGAACAGTTCGGCCTGACCCGCGAGCCGCTCAGCTGGCTGGCGGTGGACTCGGCCGAGGAGAGCCTGGCGATGATCCATGGTGTCCTGGCCGGCGGCATCGGTCCCGCCCGCGATATCGTGCTGCTCAACGCCGGCGCGGCCATCTACGTGTCCGGTATCGCCGCCAGCCTGGAGGAGGGCGTCGCCAGGGCCGCCGGAGTCATCGATGCCGGCACCGCCCGCCGCAAGCTCGACCAGCTGATCGACTTTGCCCGCCAATTCGAGCCATCCCGCTGAATCCATCCGCCCGCACACCTTCTCACGCAAAGACGCATGCAGATTTCCACGCCCGACATCCTGAAGAAGATTCTCCACCGCAAGACCGAGGAGGTCGCCGAGCGCATGGCGCAGACCTCCTACGAGGACCAGCTGCGGCGTGCCGCCATGGCCGATCCGCCCCGCGGCTTCGTGCGCGCCCTGCGCGAGAGGATCGCGGCAGGCCAGCCGGGCGTGATTGCCGAAATCAAGAAGGCCTCGCCCAGCAAGGGCGTCATGCGGCCCGATTTCCGGCCGGCGGCGATCGCCGAGAGCTACGCGGCCCATGGCGCCGCCTGTCTGTCGGTGCTGACCGACCGGGATTTCTTCCAGGGCTGCGAGCGCTACCTGAAGGAGGCCCGTGCCGCCTGTGAGCTGCCCGTCATCCGCAAGGACTTCATCGTCGACCCCTATCAGGTCGCCGAGGCCCGGGCGATCGGCGCCGACTGCATCCTGCTGATCGCCGCCGCTCTCGACGACGCCGGCCTCCGGCAATTGTCGGACCTGGCCGGCGAGCTGGGCATGGATGTCCTGGTGGAGGTGCACGACGCCGGGGAACTGGCGCGCGCGCTGACGCTGGACCTGCCCCTGATCGGCATCAACAATCGCAATCTCCGCACCTTCGAAGTCAGCCTCGCGACGACCCTGGACCTCCTGCCCGGCATACCCGCCGACCGCCTGGTGGTGACCGAAAGCGGCATCCTCGCGCCGGCCGATGTCGCCCTGATGCGGCGCCACCGGGTCGACGCCTTCCTGGTCGGCGAGAGCTTCATGCGCGCCGAGGACCCGGGCGCCCGGCTGGCCGAGCTGTTCGGATTGCCGGGTCGCTGAGTCCCGGGGGAGACGGTCCATGGTCCCCGCGCTGGAGGACATCGTCCCGCTGGTGAAAGCGGTGGTGCGCGAGGAACTGATGCCGCGCTTCCGCCACGCGGAGCGCCGCTACAAGCCCGACGGCAGCATCGTGACCGAGGCCGACCTGGCGGCCCAGGCCCGGCTCGGCCGGCTGCTGGCGGAGCGCCATCCCGCCATCCCGCTGCTGGGCGAGGAGATGGCGCCTGCCGCGCAGCGGGCCTTCCTGGACAGGCATCCGGATCTTTATTGGTGCCTGGACCCGGTCGACGGAACCAGCAACTTCGCCGCGGGGCTGCCGTTCTTTTCCCTGTCGCTGGCCCTCATGCGCGGCCATGAGGCGCAGTTCGGCGTGGTCTACGATCCCAACACCGACGAATGCTACAGCGCCGTGCGCGGGCAGGGCGCCTGGCTCAACGGCCGCCGCCTTGACTGTCCGTCTGCCGCCCTGCCGCTGCGCCGCTGCCTGGCGATGGTCGACTTCAAGCGCCTCGGCAAGCCGCTGGCCATGGCGCTGGTCGCGCGGCCGCCGTTCAGCTCGCTGCGCTATACCGGCTCCGGCTCGCTGGAGTGGTGCTGGCTGGCGGCGGGGCGTTTCCACGTCTATCTCCACGGCGAGCAGAAGCTCTGGGACTATGCCGCCGGCGCGCTGATTCTCGCCGAGGCGGGCGGGATCGCCGCCACGCTGGCAGGCGAGCCGGTCTATGCGCCGGGCGCCCTGTCGCGTTCCATCGTCGCGGCAGTGGCTGCGCCCCTGTTCGAGGACTGGCGCCAGGCCATCGCCGAGCGGCTGGCGGCCTGAGCCCGGCGGATGCCGCAGCCCGGTGGGGTCGCACGGTCACGCCACGCGCCACACCAGCCAGGGCCGGCCGGGTGTCCACCAGCGGAGCCGCCGCGCCTGGACAGCCATCTGCCTGTGCGTCGGCCTGGCCGGCCTGCCGCGGCCGGCGCCGGCGGAACCGTCGCCGGTCGAACTCCGGATCACGGGACTCGACGAGCCGCTGGAGAAAAACGTCCGCGCCCTCCTGACCATGGCCCGCCAGACCGCGGATGCCCGCCAGGCGGTCATCGACCTGGCGGCGGCCCGCGCCGCGGACGAGATCCGCACCGCCCTGCAGCCCTATGGCTACTACCAGCCGCGTATCGCCGCTACGCTCAAGCGGCAGAAGGCCAACTGGCTGGCGGAATACCGCATCGACCCGGGGCCGCCGGTCCGGGTGGCGCATGTCGATGTGCGGCTGGAGGGCGAGGCGGCCCAGGAACCCGGGATGCGGGCGCTGGTGGAACGCTTTCCGGTCCGCCCCGGCGACGTGCTGGAGCACCGGCAGTACGAAAAGGGCCGCGATGCCCTGCAGGATCAGGCCGCCGAAATGGGGTTCTTCGATGCCCGTTTCACCACCCGCGAGGTGCGCGTCGATGTCAAGGACCAGCGGGCGGACATCGTCCTGCACCTGGCCTCGGGCCGGCGCTACCGCTTCGGCGAGCTGAGCTTCAGCCAGACCCCGCTGGATCCCGAACTGCTGCGCCGCTTCGCGCGCTTCAGTCCTGATGAGCCCTATCGCGCCTCGGCGGTGCTGGCGCTGCAGAAAAGCCTGCTGAACAGCGGCTACTTCGCCCGTGCCGACATCGCGCCCCGGCTCGAACAGGCCAGGGATGGCCGCATGCCCGTCGACGTGGCGCTGGACATGGTGCCCCGCAACCGCATCGACCTCGGCGGCGGCTACGGCACCGATACCGGACCCCGCCTCAGCGTCGGCTACCGCAACCGCTACCTCAACAGCCTCGGCCATACCTTCCAGGCCAGTGCCAAGCTGTCGCTGATCTGGAACCAGCTGGATGCCATCTACGCCATCCCGTTGAGCGATCCGGAGAAGGACCAGCTGGCCCTTACCTCCAAGCTGGGCCTGGAGGATACCGTCGCCGGCCGCGCCAAGGTGATCCGCGGCGGCATCCGCCATGGCACGACCCGCTGGGACCTGCGCGAGATTCTCTCGCTCGACTATCTGCGGGAAACCTTCAACATCGGCCTGGGCAACCAGACCACCGATCTGCTGATTCCCAGCGTCAACTACACCTGGCTCAGCTCCGACGACGCCATCTTTCCCCGCCAGGGCGTGCGACTGGACGCCAACCTTGCCGGCAGCGTCCAGGGGCTGGGCTCGCAGCTGTCCTTCGCCCGCTTCCGGCTCTACGGCAAGGGCGTCTACAGCCTCAATGACGACAACCGCCTGATCCTGCGCGGGCAGTTCGGCGAGATGCTCACCAACGATTTCGACCGCATGCCGATCACCGAGCGTTTCTACGCCGGCGGCGCGCCGACCGTGCGCGGCTACCGCCTGTTCGAGATCAGCCCGGTCAATGTCTACGGCAAGCGGACCGGTGGCCAGCATCTGGCGGTCGGCAGCCTGGAGTACGATCGCGTGCTGTTCGGCGACTGGGGCGTGGCGGCCTTCTCCGATGTTGGCTATGTCGGCAACGACTTCGAGGGCCCGGTCAGTACCGGGGTGGGCATCGGCGCCCGCTGGCGGTCGCCGGTGGGGCCGGTGCGGCTGGATGTGGGCGTGCCGCTGTCGAAGGCGCTGGACCCGGTGCAGGTCTACCTGATTCTGGGTCCGGACCTGTGATGCGGGCGCTTGCCAATGTTCTGGCGCTGGCCTGCCTGCTGGCGCTGACGCTGCTGGCCGGATGCTGGTGGAGCCTGGCGACCGAGCCCGGTGGCCGCTGGCTGGCCCGTCAGGCGCGGGCCTGGGTGCCCGGGTTCAGCCTGGCTCGGGTCGAGGGCGTCGTGCTCGGGCGCTTCGCGGTGCAGGGACTGGATTATCGCGGTGCGACCGAGCGGCTGCATCTCGACCGCCTGGAATATCGGCTCGCGGTCGACGATTTCTGGCGCGGCCGACTGCATTTCCACCGCATCGACCTGCACGGGCCGCGCTACGCGAGCAGCGATTCCTCGCCGATCGCATGGCCGAGTCTGCGCCTGCCGTTCGCGCTGGCGATCGATGCGCTCAGCCTGCGCGATGGCACCGTGCAGCCGGCTTCCGCCAGTGCGCCGATTCCGCTGTCGGCCCTCGATGCCGCGCTGGAGCTGACCCGCGACGGGCTCGACATCCGCCAACTGGACGTGACCCTGCCCGACCTGGGCCTGGCGCTTGATGGCCACCTGACGCTGGGGGGACTGGCGGGCATCGCCCTGCGGACCCGCTGGTACTGGCACCCCGCGGGACGGCCGGCGTTCCGCGGCGAAGGCCAGCTGGGCGGCCATCCGGGGCGTGTCCTGGTCCATCAGCGACTGCAGGCGCCGACCGCCGCCGAGCTGTCGCTGGTGGTGCAGGATCCGCTCGACCGGCTGGCCTGGACGGCGCAGCTGACGGTGCCGGCCCTGCGGCCCCGCTCGATCGATCCCGCCTGGCCGGACGGGCCGCTGGCGCTTGATCTCCGCGGCGAAGGCACCGACCGGGCTGCCACGATCGACGGTCACCTGGAGGGCCGCATCGCCGAGCTCGGCGAAGTGCAGGCGGATGCCCGGCTGCTCCACGGGGCGCCGGGCGCCTGGCGGCTCGAGCGGCTGGCCGTCGGTCTGCCTGCGACAAGCGCCCGCTTCACCGTGAACGGCATGGCCGAGGGGCTTCCCGATCGGCCACGGCTGGATCTCGCGGCGCGCTGGGAAAACCTGGCCTGGCCGCTGCGCGGACCGCCGGAATGGCGCAGTCCGGAGGGGCGCCTGTCGGTCCAGGGCGAGCCCGCCGATCTGCGCATCGAGCTGGCGGCGCGGCTGGCCGATCAGGCGGTCACGGCCGGCGGCCGCCTCGGTCTGTATCCGGAGCGTGTCGAGTTCCGCGATGTCCGCGCCCAGGGGGCCGGACTCGCGCTGGCGCTGGCCGGAACCTGGGGGCCGCAACTGGATGTCGGCTGGAGCCTGCGGGCGGATGCCCCGGGACTCTGGTTCCCCGGCATGAAGGGACAGCTGAGCAGCCGCGGCCGGCTTCAGGGGCCCAGGGACAGGCCCGTGGGCACGGCCGAGCTGCTGGCGCGGGATCTCCGCCTGCGCGCGGATGGCGTCCGGGAACTGAGCGTGCGCCTCAGCGGCGGGCTGACGCCGGACGCGCCGCCGCTGCGGGCCGAGCTGATGGTGCAGGACCTGCAGGTGGGCGACAACCGGGCCGGCCGGCTCAGGCTCGCCTGCCAGGGCGCCGTGGTCTGGCGCAACGGCCGTCTGGAGCCGGGCGCGGCCACGATCGACCTGAATCTGAGCGGAACCGGGCTGCGTTACCGGGAGGCCGCCCTGCGCGAGATCGAGGGACAGGCGCGTGGCGGCTTGCTGCCGGGCGCGCCGCCGCTGGCCGGTCGCGTCACGGTGCGCGGCCTGGCGGTTGGCGAGGCGGCGGTCGAGGCGCTCGGGCTGGATTTCCGCGGCGGGCTGGTCCATCGCCAAGGCGAATGGCAGCTGCACGGCGAGCCGCTGGAGCTGGAATTGCTGGCCCAGCGGCTGCGACAGGGCGAGCGGCGGGCCCGCGAGCTGCGGCTGGCGCTGCATGCGGGCGAGACGCCGGATGCACCGCTGCGCCTGAGTCTCGCGGTGCCCGATCTGCAACTGGCCGGCGCCGGCGCGAGAATAGCCATCGACGCCCAGGGCAGCCGGGCGCGGCATGTCCTGAGCGGTCGCATCGACACCCGCCTGCAGGCCGGCGGCCGGCCGGGCCAGCTGGTTTTCCGGGCCGAGGGCGGCTGGGACGCGGCCGCCTGGAGCGGCCGGCTGCAGCAGTTCGACGGCAGCCTGCGGGATTTCGGCGAGTGGTATCTGCAAGCCCCTGCCGTCTTGCGGCTGAGCGGGACCGCCGCCGAACTGGGCCCGGCCTGCTGGGCCTTGTCGCCGGCGGAAATCTGCCTGCAAGGTAAGGCTGCCGGCGGGCAGTGGCAGGCTGCCACCCGCCTCGCGGCCCTGCCCCTGGAGCGTTTTGAGTCCTGGCTGCCCGCCCGGCTGCGGCTCTTGGGCCGGCTGGATGGCGAGGCCCGGTTCGCCGGGCGGGGCGAACGGGTCGACGAGGGGCGCCTGGCGCTGACGGCGGACGGCGCCCGGCTGGAGCCGCGCGACCCGCGCCCGGCCTGGCGCTGGCAGCCGCAGCCCTTGAGTCTGCGCGGCGATCTGACGCCACGTGGCGGCGAGTTGCGACTGATCGCCGAGGATCCGGCCTTGGCCGGGTTCGATGCCGAACTGCGCCTGGACGGGCCGCTGCTGTGGGGCCACTGGCGGCAATTGGCCGGGGCCGGCGAGGCGCGCCTGTCGCTCGGGCACCTGGGGGCGCTGGCGCCGCTGCTGCCCGATCTCGACCGGCTCCAGGGACGTGTCGAGGCCGGTGTCCGGTTCGCCGGTAGCGTGGGCGCGCCCCGCCTGCAGGTGCATGGGGCCCTGCTCGAGGCCGGTTTCGGCGTTCCGCGCCTGGGCATCCAGGTCCGCAGCCTGAGCATCGACGCCAGCAGCCGCGACGACGACCGCCTGGCGCTGACCGGCCGGGCAGTCTCCGGCAACGGCGAACTGCGGCTGGACGGCTTGCTGTCCCTGAAGCCGGGCGAGGGCTGGCCGCTGCACCTGAACCTGATCGGCAAGCGTTTCCTCGCGGCCGACATTCCCGAGGCCAAGGTCTATCTGTCGCCGGATCTCGTGGTCGAGCGCGACGCCGCGGGCCTGCGTCTCGGCGGCAGGCTGGACATCCCCGAGGCGGACATCCGGATCCCGGACGAGTCGGGGGCGGTCCGGCCCTCGCGCGATGTCGTCATCGTCGACGCCGAGGCTCCGCCGCAGGCGCGCGACAACCCGCTGGCGACGCGGGTCGAGGTGCGGCTGGGCGACCGCATCCAGGTGACCGGGCCGGGCTATCGCAGCCGCGTCGACGGGGCGGTGACGATCGAGCAGTCGCCCGGCGCGGATCCCGTCGGCAGCGGCGAGATCCGCCTGCATCAGGGCCTGTATTCGCTCTATGGCGTCGATCTGGACATCGACGGCGGGCGGCTGGTGTTCGCGCGTTCGCCCATGGACAACCCCAACCTGGATATCGAGGCGGTGCGCAAGTCGGACGATGTGCGGGTCGGCGCGAAGCTGCTGGGCACCCTCAACAAGCCCAGCATCACCCTGTTCGCCGACCGGCCGATGTCGCAGAGCGACATCCTCGCCTATCTGATGATGGGCAAGCCCTTCGATCCCCTGGGGCAGCAGAGCGGCTCGGCCATGATGGCGGCGGCCAACGCCCTCGGCGGCACCGCCGGCAGCCTGCTGACCCGGGAGCTGTCGAGCCGGCTGGGGCTGGGCGGTTTCGTCGACATCAGCATGCAGGGCTCGCTCGGCGCGGGCAGCCTGGCCCAGGGCTATGGCGGTTCCGGACCCTGGGGCGGAACCCAGAGCACCGCCCTGTTCCTGGGCAAGTACCTGACGCCGAAGATCTATGTCCAGTACGGCATGGGCCTGTTCCAGAACGCCTATGTCTTTCGCTTGCGCTATGATTTGACGCAACGCTGGAAAGTGCAGACCGAGACCGGCGAATTCAGCGGCGGCGACATTCTCTATCAGTGGGAGGATTGACCCGGCGGTTCCCTGGCGGGCCGCACGACTCCCCATCGATCCTGTTTGGCTTATGAGCGCTTTTCTGGACTGGCTGGAAAAAATCTTGACCTGGTTTTTTGCCCTGGCCTTCGGGATGCTGCTGCTCTACCTCGGCTGGCACTGGAACAGCCATCGCCAGGACAACAGCGATCCCTGGCTGCGGGCGCAGAAGCTGAACACGGTGGATGCCTATCTTGCCTTTCTGCGCCAGTGCCAGAAATGTCCGCAGGAGAAGGCCGCCAAGAAGGCGCTGGACGAGTTGCAGCGTGTCAGCGGCCTGCTGGCGCGGCTCAACCAGCAGCATCTTCCCGAGATGGCCAGCATCACCCTGCCGGTTTTCTCTCCCGACGGCAGGACCGTCCTTGCCAGCGGCGGCCGCGGCCCTGATTTCTGGCATGCCGATGCCGGTACCCGCATCGCCCATGGCGAGAAAACCTTCGCCCGGCGTGGCGGGCGGCTTCAGGTCGACGCGCTCGACTTCGCGCCGGATGGCCGCCGGATGGCCGCAGGCACGGCGGGGCGGGAATACGGCCACCTGCTGATGTGGGACCTGACCACCGAGACCCTGGTCGCCGATCGCGAGGTGGACGGCGTCGACATCAAGGCTGTCCTGTTCTCACCCGACGGCGCCTGGTTGGGCTGGCGCGGCGACGGGCCGGTCGGCCTCTGGAATCCGGTCAGCGGACGATTCCTGCGCAGCACCCATGCCGGGGTCCAGTCCATCGCCTTCGGCATGGCCGAGGATGGTCGCCCGCTTTTCATGACGGCAGCCGGCAGAAGCCTGGTGTACTGGGATGCCAGCACCCTCGAGCTGCTCCGGGAGCGCATGGTGAACACCGATCGCGCGCTGCTGGGCTTCAGCCGCGATGGCCGGGTCCTGGCCTATACCGACGGCCGGGTGCTGGAAATCTGGGACCCGGTGACTCTGCGCCAGGTGGCCGCGCTGCGCGACCTGGAAGGAGACATCAGCGCCTTCTGCCGCGAGACCGAGACCGGCCGGCTGCTGGTCGGCACCAAGGCGGGACGCATGTATCTGTGGAATCCGGCGCTTTCGCCGGTTCCGCTGGCGCATGTGGCCGCCCACGAGGGACCGATCGAGGCGCTGTCTTGCGGTGCGGAGGGGCGCGTGGTCTCCACCAGTTGGGATGGCGCCAAGGTCTGGAGCCTGTCCAAGCTGCTGGCGACGGCGGGCCAGGAGCGCGGCGCGCGGCATTTCTGAGCCGCGCCGCGCCAGCCGGGGCGCCGTCTTGCCCCGCTCTGCCGGCGTCCCCCGTTTTTTCCATTGCCGGTGGAAATGCCCTGGCCTAATCTGAATCCGCCAGCCGGCGGGCTGGTTTTTCCATTCAGACGGAGGAACGCGCATGAAGACATACCTGACCACCTGCCTTGCAGGTTTCACGGCCCTGCTGCTGGCGCTGCCGGCGGCGCAGGCCGGGCAGTCGCTCAACGAATCCCAGGTGCCGGCTGCCGTCCTGTCGGCGTTCAGGGCGGCCTATCCGAACGCGGCGGAGGCCCGCTACGAGCAGGAAACGGAAAACGGCAGCACGACCTATGAGGTCGAATTCCGGCTGGACGGCCAGAAGATGGAGGCCGAGTACAGCGCCGATGGCAGGATCCTGAAGATCGAGCGCGACGATTGAATCGCTGACGCTTCCCATCCCGGCGGTCGTCCGCCGCCGGGGTACCGGGCAGACCCGGCATGCCGGCTCAGGCTTCCGCCCGCCTGAGCTCCGCCAGCAGGCCGGCCATCTGCTCGAGGTTCATCGGCTTGGGGAGAAACTCGGTCATGCCCGCGGCCTGCGCCGCGCTGCGTTCCTCCGCCAGCACCCCCGCCGACAGGGCGATCACCGGCAGGTGGGCGAGGGCGGGATTCTCGCGAATCCGGCGGGTCGCGGTCAGCCCGTCCATGACCGGCATCTGCACATCCATCAGTACCATCTCGAAGCGGGCGGGGTCGGCCTCGAGTATCCGCAGCGCCTCGCGTCCATCGGTTGCCAGCGCCACTTCGGCGCCTTCCAGTTGCAGGGCCTGCTGCAACACCCTGAGGTTGATGCGGTTGTCGTCCACCGCCAGCACCCGCAGGCCGGCCAGTCGCGGCCCCGCCGGTCGCGCTTCCCCGGCGGGCGCGCTGCGCTGCGGCGTGACGCCGCCGACCGTCCGTTCGAGGTCCAGTTCGAACCAGAACCGGCTGCCTCGTTCCGGTTGGCTCTCGACGCGGATCTTTCCGCCCATCAGCCCGACCAGCCGCTGGCTGATGGCCAGCCCGAGGCCGGTGCCGCCGAAGCGGCGGGTAATGCCGCTGTCGGCCTGGCTGAAGGGCTGGAACAGGCGTTCGAGCGCCATCGGCGCAATGCCGATGCCGGTATCGCGCACCACGAAGCGGAGCCGGACGCGGCGGGCGTTCGTCGCCAGCGTCTCCACCGCGATGTCGACCCCGCCCCGGGCGGTGAACTTGATGGCATTGCTGCCCAGGTTGATGAGCACCTGCTCCAGCCGCAGGCTGTCGCCGACCAGCCCGCCGACCGCTTCCGCCGGCGGGTGGACGACCAGCGCGATGTTCTTGGCGGTGGCGGCACCGCGCAGCATGCGGTCGACCTGCTCCAGCAGCGCGTCCAGCCGGAACGCCTGGAATTCCATGCTCAGCTGGCCGGCCTCGATTTTCGAGAGATCGAGGATGTCGTTGATGATCCGCAGCAGGGTGTCGCCGGCTTCGGTGATGTGGCCGACCATCTCGCGCAGTTCGGGCGACAGGGCGTTGCGGCTCAGTACCTGGGCCATGCCGAGGATGGCGTTCATGGGCGTGCGGATCTCGTGGCTCATGTGCGCCAGGAACTGGCTCTTGGCGGCGCTGGCGGCGGCCAGCTGGGCGGTGCGCTCCTCGACCTTGCGCTCCAGCGTCCGGTTCAGCTCGCGGACCGCCGCCTCGGCGCGCTTGAGTTCGGTCAGATCCCGCGCTGCCGCGAAGACGCCGGCCACCTCGCCCTGGGCGTTGCGGTAAACGCAGGCGTTGTAGAGCACGTGGGTCACCGTGCCGGAGACATGGCGGATGTCCAGCGGATAGTCGTGCACCTCGCCTTCGGCAAAGATGCGCCGGTAGCCCAGCCGCGCCCGTTCCGGATCGGTGAACAGGGCCGGGAAGTCGCTGCCGATCAGCTCGGCGCGTGACTGTCCCGTGACCTTTTCGGTGGCATGGTTCACGTCCATGATCCGTCCGTCGGCGCCGATGGTCAGCAGCGGATCGATGCTGGCCTCGATCAGGCTGCGGGCGTAGCGCGACGCCTCGGACAGCTCCGCGGTCTTGTCCAGCAGCTCGGCCGTGCGTTCGGCGACGCGCTGTTCCAGCCGGTCGTTGAGCTCGCGCAGCGCGCGCTCGGTCTGCCGGCGCTCGCTGATGTTGCGGACGAAGGCGCAGACATAGGACTCGCCGCCGAAGGCGAAGCGGGTGGCGCTGATCTCGACCGGAAAGGTAGCGCCGGTGCGGCTGCAATGGCGCGATTCGAAGGCGGGCAGCGGGCCCTGCTCCATCTGTTGCCAGCGCTGCTGCCAGGCGGCCTGGTCCAGGTCGGGATCGATGTCCCACACCGACAGCCGCTGGAGTTGTTCGCGGCTGTACTCCAGGCTCTGGCAGGCCGCCCGGTTGGCCGCCAGGATGCCGCCGTTGTCGCGCATCAGGAAGATGCCGTCGGTGGCGTGCTCGACCAGGTGCTGGTTGAGCGCCAGGGATTTTTCCAGGGTCTTGCGCAGGGTGATTTCCTGCACGGTGCCGCGCATCTGGACCGGCTGACCCTCGTCGCCGAAGCAGAATTCGCCCAGCGCCAGTATCCAGTGCTGGCTCTGGTCCGGCCAGATGACGCGAAATTCGTGCTCGAAACGCGCGTGTCCGGTGATGCAGTCCTGTACCAGCGTCTCGATGCTGGCCATATCCTCGGGATGCACGCGGCTGGCGAAGGCTTCGTAGGTGCCGGGAAACTCGCCGGGTGCGAAGCCCCATAGCCACTCGTGGTGCGGTGACCAGTTCAGCTCGCGGGTGCGCAGGTTCCAGTCGAAGGTGCCCATCTGGGCGGCATCCAGCGCCAGGCGCAGGCGTTCCTCGCTTTCGGCCAGCCGCAGCCGGGTCTCGCGGATCTGGGTGATGTCCCGCAGCGTGGCGAAGTAGTGTGTGTCGTCCAGCTGCATGGCGGTCATGTCGCCCACGAAGCTCGAGCCATCCTTGCGCACGTGCCGCCATTCATCGTGCGCCGGGATGCCGGCCATCACCGACGCGACGGCGTCGCCCAGCCGCGGGTATTCGGCGCGCGCGAGGATGTCCGGCAGGCGCAGGCCCAGCAGTTCCTCCCGCCGATACCCCAGCAGCCGGAGCGCGGCCGGGTTGGCATCGCGGAAACGAAGGTCATCGGTGAGCAGCAGGATGCCGTCCTGGGACTGTTCGAACAGGTTCAGGAACCGTGCCAGGCTGCGGCGCTCGGAGGCCTGCAGGCGCTCCATGCGGTCCCGCGCGCGGGCCTGCTGGCGCTGCCAGGCCAGGGCGGCGAGGGCGCCGAGCGAGGCCAGTGCCGCCAGCAGCCAGCCGGTTTTCTGCAGCAGCCGCTGCCAGGTTTCGCGGTGCAGTTCCCCGCTGTCCATCTTGGCGATCAACAGCCAGGACGAGCCGGGCACGGGCAGGGCTGCCGCAATGACCGGGGTGTCACGGTAATCGGGGCCTTCAAGAATGCCCCGCTGGCCCAGGGCTGCCCGCACCGCCGGCACGTCGGTGCGCGACGGGGGGATATGCAGCGGCGCGGAGGCGCCGCCGGGGCGGTGCCGCAGCGGGCTGAGATAGAGGAGCTCATCGCCCAGCTGCCGCACCAGCAGGATCTCCGCGGACCGGCTGTACACCGGCCACGCCTCCAGCAGGGGAAACAGCGCCCGCCGGGCGTCGATGACCAGGATGACCGCACCCTGCGGCTGCCCGTCGGCCAGCAGCGGCGCGATCAGGCTCATGCGCGGGGGGGGCGCCGCCTGCCTGGTCCTCGAGCGGATCGGACAGGACCGCCTGCCGGCTGCGCCAGGCCTGTTCCAGCAGCGGCCGGGTGCCTGTCGGCAGCGCCTGGAGCCGGTTGCCGAGTCCGGGCAGGATGTCGCCCCGCGCGTTCACCAGCATCACGTCCTCGTAGCCGTACTGATCGACCAGGCTGCGGAAAAACTCGCGGATGGCCGCGCGCGCCTGCGCATCCCCTTGCATCAGCCTGGCGATGGCGCGGTCGTCGGCGAAGCCGGGGTTGTGCATGAGCACGATCGCATCGCTCAGGCGTTCGCCGCGCCAGCCGGTCAGCTGGTCGACCTTGAGGCTGGCCACGCTGGCCAGGTGCCGGCTGGCCTGTCGGCGCGCTTCCTGCTGTTCGGCGTCGAGCAGGTAATGGAAGCCGCCGGCGCCCAGCAGCAGCAATAGGGCGATCGCGAATGCGCGGATGATCATCGGGGAGCTATTCCGGTTCGGGCCTGGAACGGCCACGGGTGAACAAGTCCCGTGGCAGGGCGCTGTCGAGAGGATGTTACAGGGTTTGCTGGGGGGGGGTGGAATAGCGCCACCCCGCCGGACTGCCTCAGGGATGGGGCAGGGCGTCTCAGAAGCGGAACGAGATCGTTCCGCGCAGCATTCTCGGCTCCACCGGGTGGATGAGCTTGCCGTCGACGCCCTCGCGCGGCTGGTCCTGCAGGCGGTAGGTGTAGTAATAGGCGATATCGTTGGCCCGCGCGTCGAACAGGTTGAAGAGATCCAGGCTCAGCCGCAACGGCCCGGCCTGATAGCCGCCCCCCAGGTTGACCAGCGTGGTGCTGCCCAGGGTGACGCTGCCGGACTCGTTGAGGGGCACGTCACCGAAGTGCCGCAGGCGGGCGGTGGCGAACCAGCCCTGCGGGTCCTCGTACAGGGCGCCGGCGCTGATCACCTGGCCGACCGACTGCGGGATACGGTCGGCATCGCCGGGCGCATCGGTATAGCGCGACCGGGTGAAGGCGACGTCGGCGTCCAGGGTCACGGTGTCGCTGGGCCGGTAGTAGTTGGTCCACTCGACGCCATAGCGGTTGCCGGCGCCGGTCGGCTCGGTGGTGCCCTCGTCGCCGACGAACACCAGTTCGCTATCGCTGTGCAGGTACCAGAGGGCCAGTGTGGTATTGAGGCCGGGCAGATACTGCGAACGGGTGCCCAGTTCGGCGCCCCGGGTGCGCGACAGCGGCGACACCGGGTTGATGATGGGCTGGACGCCGGGATCCTGCCGGGCAACGGCACCGCGGGCGTCGTTGGAGTGGAAGCCGTAGCCGAGGTTGAGATAGAACTCGGTCTCCGCCCAGGGCCCGAGAATCAGGCTCAGCTTGGGGCTGGCCAGGCTGGCGGCGGTCTGGCCGCCGTTGCGTTCGCCGGCCACCACCGTGTTCTCGAACACGAAGATGTCTTGCCGGAGACCCGCCTCGGTGCGCAACCAGGGCAGCCAGTGGTTTTCGCTCTTGCCGTACAGGCCGATGCTGGTCTCGTCGACGTCATCGATGCTGGTGACCGCGAAGATGTCGCGGCGGAAGCTGTTGGCCAGTTCCAGGCCCCGGATCCGGTCGCGGCGCAGCTGGATGCCGAGGGTGTTGTCCATCGGCAGGCCGAACAGCTGGTTGAACCAGGTCTGCGAGGCGTTGCCGCCGTAATACAGGCGGTTCTCGCCCTGGAAGATCTGGTCGCCAAGCGTCGGATGGGTCAGGTAGAAGGTGAAATCGGAATACAGGTCGAGCTGGTAGTAGGCCAGATAGAGGCTGGCCTCGTTCCGGTAGCCGTCGCCCCGGCTCCAGAGGTTGAGCGAGCCCGTGTAGCGGTCGGTGTTGCCGCCGTCGGTGTCGTTCAGGGTGCCGTAGAGCGGCAGCTGACGGGTCTTGACCAGCGCCTCGGGGATCTGGTTGGTCGCGATCCAGTTGGAGCCGTAGCCCTGGCCGATGAAGGACAGGCCCCAGTCCTGGCGGTCGAGGGTGTAGCGCAGCAGGCCGTTGTACTGATCCAGCTGCATGGGCTGCTGCCAGGGCCCGTCGTAGAAGTTGACGGCGAGACCGTACAGGAGATCGCCCGATCCCAGCCGGTTGGAGTTGGCGGCGACGCCGCGGTAGTAGTCGAATTCGCCGCCGGTGAGGTTGACGAAGCCCGCGTCCAGTCGCGTTCGGGTGTGTATCTGGGCATAACCGGCCGAGGCGAAGTCGCCCATTTCGGCGTAATAGGGCCCCTTGCCGTACTCGACCCGCTCCACCAGCTCGGGAATGATGCTGTTGAGATCGAGGTAGCCCTGGCCGTGGGCGTTGGTCGGCAGGTTCATCGGCACGCCGTCGACCCAGGTCGCGAAGTCGGTGCCGTGGTCGAGATTGAAGCCGCGCAGGAAATACTGGTTGGCCTTGCCCGTGCCGCTGTGCTGGGTGGCGATCATGCCCGGGATGACCTCGACCAGCTCGCCGACCCGCAGCAGCGGGCGGGTACGGAACTGGTTGCGGCCGACCACGCCCTGGGATGCCGAGCCCGCCTGGCCCAGCAGGTCGCTTTCCCGCCCCTGGACCTCGATCGTTTCCAGGCTGACGGGCTCCTCCAGCACGGGCGGCGTGGCGGTATCCGGCGGGTTCGCGGCGGCGGCCGCCGGCTCGTCGGCGGGCGGCGGGAGCGGCGTCTGCGCCCGGGTTTCGCCGCTGGCGCCGAGCGCCAGGCAGATGGTCCACACCAGCCGCGGCCGGGTGTCGGGGCAGGGCTGAAAGCGCTGTCCCGCGAGCCGGGCCGGGCGGGAGCTGAGAGGCAGGGCCAGCATGATGGGAATGTCCGGTACGATGGGTGCGCGGCCAGCCCGGGCGGTTCCGGGCCGCTGCCGCGGTCGGGTCGGCTTGTGCCGGGGCAGGTTAGCCGAACCCGCCCCGGTTCGCCATCGCCGGGCAAAAACGGACTGTTCGACGCGGGTGCCGGCCGAATGCATGGTCGTGTCACCGCATTGCGGGTACCATCGACGGAAGCGGACGGCGCCACGTCGTCGCGCGATCACCGGTTCATGCTCGCAGCCAGGAAAACGCCATGCACAAGCTCTCGATGCCATCGGCCGCGCTCGCGGCGTGTCTGCTGATCGCCAGCGGCAGCGCCGCTGCCCATACCTTCGGCGCCGCCGGCGCCGGCCTGGCCCAGGGCTTTGCGCATCCCTTCCTGGGCGCGGATCACCTGCTGGCCATGCTGGCCGTGGGGATCTGGTCGGCGCTGCAGGGCGGGCGTTCGCTCTGGCAGTTGCCGCTGGCCTTCGTGGCGGCGATGTCCCTCGGCGGCTGGCTGGGGCTCGAGGGCCTGGGCTGGGGCCAGGTCGAGCCGCTGATCGCCCTCTCGGTGGTCGTGCTGGGGCTCCTGGTGGCCAGTCGCACGGCGTTTTCCGGCGCGGCCGGCGTGGCGCTGGTGGCGCTGTTCGCGCTGTTCCACGGCTACGCCCATGGCGCGGAGATTCCCGAGGCCGCCGCTCCGCTGCCCTACGCCGCGGGATTCCTGCTGGCGACGGCCGTCCTGCATGGCCTGGGTCTGGCGCTCGGCCTCTCCAGCCGGCGCTGGCACCTGTTGCCGCGCCTGGGCGGGGCGGCGATTGCCGCGACCGGTGTCTATCTGCTGACCGGGCTCTGATGCCGGCGGCGGGTAACCGGCGTGCATGAGCTGTCGCTCTGCCAGGATCTGCTCGAACAGCTGACGACACTGGCACATCGGCACGGCGCCCGGGCCGTCAGCCGGGTCGAGGTGCAGGCCGGCCTGCTGTCCGGGGTCGAGCCGCAACTGCTGGAGACCGCCTTCCTGCTGGCGCGCGAGGGTACCGTGGCGGCGCAGGCCGAGCTGGTCATGCGCAGCGCCCCGCCCCGCGTGCGTTGCGGGGATTGCGGCGCTGAAGCCGAGGCGCCGCCCGGCGACCTTGCTTGCCCGCATTGCCGCAGCCTGGCCACGGAACTGATCGGCGGCGATGAATTGATCCTGGCCCGCGTGGAGCTGCTCCAGCCGGACACCTGACGGCCGGCGGCCCCGGCGGGCTGGCCTTTCCCCGAGAACGAGGCTAACCATCCATGTGCGATACCTGTGGCTGCAACATTACCGACGGCAATCGGCATCTGCTGGCCCCGGCGCCGAGGGCGCGGGTGGCGGGCGACAGTCCGGCGGCGATCCTCGAGGGGCTGATGACCCACAATGACCGCCAGGCGGAGCGGAACCGGGCGCGCCTGGATGGGCACGGGGTGTTGACGATCAACCTGATGTCCTCGCCCGGCTCCGGCAAGACCGCGCTGCTGGAGGCCACCATCCGGCGCTTGCAGGGCCGCCTGCGGATCGGCGTCATCGAGGGCGATCTCGAAACCGAGAACGATGCCGCCCGCATCCGTGCCCTGGGCGCCCCGGCACACCAGATCACCACCGGCACCGCCTGTCATCTGGATGCCCACCTGGTGCAGGGTGGCCTGGACCGGCTGAATCTCGCCCAGCTCGACATCCTGTTCATCGAGAATGTCGGCAACCTGGTCTGTCCCGCCAGCTTCGATCTCGGGCACCATCGCAACGTCACCCTGCTGTCGGTCACCGAGGGTGACGACAAGCCGGCCAAGTATCCGGTCATGTTCCGCGCCGCCGACCTGATGCTGGTGAGCAAGACCGACCTGCTGCCCCACCTGGAGGAGTTCTCGCCCGAGCGGGCGGAAGCCTGCCTGCGCCGTCTCGCCACCCGCGCACCGGTGCTGCGCCTGTCCGCCAGGACCGGCGAGGGGCTGGACGCCTGGATCGACTGGCTGCAAGGCGAGCGCCGGCACTACCGGCAGTTGCTGGCCGACCGGCAGACCCTGCGGCCCCGGGTCGAGGCGGCGGGGCGCCGCCTGCATGCCCGGCCGCCAGTGGTGACCTTCCGGCCCGTCGCGGGCGCCGGCGCCTGAGACCCGCCGGCCGGAACCGGGCCAGGTTGCTGCCCGGGGGCGCGCGGTGACGCCGGCCGAAACCGCGGCGCCCGCGAGCGCCCGCCGCATCCGGGTGCGCGGCCGGGTTCAGGGGGTCGGCTACCGGCCGTTCGTGCTGCGGCTGGCGCTGACGCTCGGGGTGCAGGGCTGGGTCCGGAACGTGGGCGGCGCGGTCGAGATTCAGGCCGAGGGTCCCTCGGCAGGGCTCGACTGCTTCGCGCGGGCGCTGCTGGCCGAGGCACCGCCGCTGGCGCGGCCGGAGACACCCGAGATGCGGGCCGTGGCGCCGCAGGGCTGCCGGGGGTTCGTCATCCTTCCCAGCGCGGCGACCGACCGGGACGCCATCGTCATCCCGCCCGACCATTTCGTCTGCGCCGATTGCCTGGCGGAAATGCGTGATCCCGCCGCCCGCCGCCATCGCTACCCGTTCACCAACTGCACCCAGTGCGGGCCGCGCTACACCCTCATCGATCGGCTGCCCTACGACCGTCCCAACACGGCCATGGCGGATTTTCCGCTGTGCGACGACTGCCGGGCTGAGTACGGGAATCCCGCCGACCGGCGCTATCACGCCCAGCCGCTGGCCTGTCCGCGCTGCGGTCCGACGCTGACCTGGCAGGTGTCGGGGGCGCCGCCCGTGCGCGGCAACGAGGCGGCCCTGGCGGCCTGCGTCGCGTTGCTGCGGGCCGGCGGCATCGTCGCCGCCAAGGGTGTGGGCGGTTATCATCTGTTGTGCGATGCGCGCGCGGATGCCGCCGTGCGGCGGCTGCGGGCGCGCAAGCGCCGGCCCGACAAGCCGCTCGCGGTCATGCTGCCCGGGGACGGCCTGGATGGCGATGATCGCCTGGCGGGCATCGCCGTGCCGGCGCCCGGCGATCTCGGCCTGCTGCGATCGCCGCTGCGCCCCATCGTGCTGTTGCCGAAATCCCGCGAGTTTGCCCTGTCGGCGGCGATTGCCCCGGGGCTGGACGAGATCGGCCTGATGCTGCCCTACAGCCCGCTGCACCATCTGCTGCTGGCGGACTTCGGCGGTCCCCTGGTCGCGACCTCGGCCAACCTCAGCGGCGAGCCGGTTCTGACCGATGCCGCCAGCGTGGCAAGCCGTCTCGGTGGCGTGGCCGACGCCTTTCTCCATCATGACCGGCCCATCCGGCGGCCGGCCGACGATGCGGTGTTCCGGCGGCTGGCCGGCCGGCAGCGACCGCTGCGGCTGGGCAGGGGGCTGGCGCCGGTCGAGCTGCGGCTGCGGCGGCCGGTACCGTGCCCGATGCTGGCGCTGGGCGCCGATCTCAAGAACACCATCGCCCTGGCCCAGGACGACCGCGTGATCGTCTCGCCGCATCTGGGCGATCTTGGCGCGCCACGGAGTCTCCAGGTCTTCGGGCAGGTGATCGAGGATCTGTGCCGCCTGTTCGCGGTGCGGCCGGAACTGGTGGTCGCCGACGCCCATCCGGACTACCTGTCCACCCGCTGGGGCAGCGCCAGCTGGCCGGAGCGGGTGACGGTGCACCACCATCTGGCCCATGCGGCGGCGGTGAGCGGCGAGTTCGGGCTGGACGAGCCGCTGCTGGTGTTCGCCTGGGACGGGCTGGGCTATGGCGAGGATGGCACGCTCTGGGGCGGCGAGGCGCTGCTGGGTCAGCCGGGCGCCTGGCAGCGGGTGGCCAGTCTGCGGCCCTTCCGCCTGATCGGTGGCGACAGGGCCAGCCGCGAACCCTGGCGCTGCGCGCTGGCGCTGTGCCTGGAAGCGGAGCTTGACTGGCCCGCGGCGCCGGCGGCGGCGTCGCTGGCCCGAGTGGCCTGGCGGCGTGGCCTGAATGCGCCGCTGAGCAGCTCGGCGGGGCGCCTGTTCGACGCGGCAGCGGCCCTGATCGGGCTGTGCCGGACGCAGAGCCACGAGGGCCATGCCGCCGCGCGGCTGGAGGCGCTGGCCTGTGGCCTGCCAGCCGCCGCCGTCGAGCTGCCGCTGCTGCGCCAGGATGGGCTCTGGCGGATCGACTGGTCGCCGCTGTTGCCCCGGCTGATGGCCGACGACACACCGCCGGTGATGCGGGCCGGCCAGTTCCATGCCAGCTTGGCGGCGGCCATCCGCGCGGTGGCGCTGCGCGTGCGTGATGAGCACGGCATCCGCCGGGTCGGCCTGACCGGCGGCGTGTTCCAGAACCGTCGCCTGCTGGCCCGGGCGCAGCGGCTGCTGGTGCGGGCGGGCTTCGCGGTGTCGATTCCGGAGCGGTTGCCGGTCAACGACGCCGCCATCAGCTTCGGCCAGATCGTCGAGGCCCAGGCCCGGGTCGCGCGCCAAGCGGCGTCCGTGGCGGCGTTGCCGCCGGGACATGATTCAATGGACAGACACCATGACAGGAAACATCGGGATGCATGAGCCAGCCGACCGGATCGATATCCGGCAGAAACTCGCCGCCGAGAGCGGCGTCCTCGCCTGGACGGAGCTGCAACGGCATTTTGCCCGCGGCGCGGTGATCGTGGTGCAGGAGGGCCTGGACCTGCTGGCGGTAGCGGAGGCCATGGCCCGGGACGAGACGGCCCGGCTGCGGGACTGGCTGGCCGCCGGGCAGGTGAGACGGGTGGACGATGCCCTGGCCCGTCAGTGGGCGCCGGCGAACCCGGCGTTCCGCGCCGTCGTGGTGGCGCCCTGGGTGCTGGTGCAGCGGGTGCTGGACGGCTGATGCGGGCGCGGCGGCGTAACGTCTCTCGCAACGTTTCTCAAGGCATGGAGCTGAAGAATGGAAATCGTATGGATCGCCAGCGCGTACTTTGCCGGCCTGCTGGCCAGCCGGCTGGGCCTGCCGCCGCTGGTCGGGTATCTGGTGGCGGGCTATGGCCTGAATCTCGCCGGCGTGCATGCCGAGGCTCTGCTTGGCCAGCTGTCCCACATCGGCATACTCCTGCTGCTGTTCACCGTCGGCCTGAAGCTGAAGATCGGCACCATCTTCCGGCGCGAGGTGATGGGCGTCGGCGGGCTGCACCTGTTCGTGGTGGCGGTCTTTTCCGGGCTGTGGTTCTTCGTCGAGCATCAGCACATCACCGGCGGCCTGATGCTGGGCGTAAGCCTTGCCTTCTCCAGCACGGTGCTGGCGGTGAAGGTGCTGGAGGACAACCGCGAACTGGAGAGCTTCCACGGCCGCATCGTCATGGGCATCCTGATCCTGCAGGATCTGATTGCCGTGGGCCTGCTGGCCGTCGCCGGCGCCAAGACGCCGTCGCCCTGGGCGCTCGGACTGCTGCTGCTGCCCCTGTTGCGGCCGCTGGCCGCCTGGCTGTTCGAGGTAACCCAGGCCAGCGAACTGCGGCTGCTGCTGGGTGTGCTGCTGGCCTTCGCCGGCGGCAAGCTGGCGCAGGCGGTCGGCGTGGCCGACGATCTCGGCGCGCTGCTGATGGGGTTGCTGCTGGCGGGGCATCCGGATGCCAACGATCTCGGCCGCAAGCTGTGGGGCCTGAAGGAGGTGCTGCTGGTCGCGTTCTTTCTGGAGATCGGCCTGCATGGCACACCCACGGCGGGCGAGCTTGTCACCTCGCTCAAGCTGCTGCTGGTGCTGCCCCTGCAGGGCTGGCTGTTCTTCACCCTGCTGCTGCTGACCGGGCTGCGCGCGCGCACCGCGTTTGTCGCCTCGCTGGCGCTGATGACCTACAGCGAGTTTGCGCTGATCGCGACCTATCCGGTGATCGAGTCCGGCCTCCTGGAGCGCTCCTGGAGTGCCGTGCTGGGCTTCACCGTGGCGGCCTCCCTGGCCATCGCGGCGCTGCTGAACCGGCATTCGCACCGCCTCTTCGGCAGCCTGGAGCCCTGGCTGGTCCGCTTCGAGCGGCGGGTGCCACACCCTGACCAGGTGCCGGCCGATTTCGGCAATGCCACCTGGCTGGTGGTCGGCATGGGACGTACCGGCCGGGCCGCCTACGAGACGCTGGCGCGTGCCCGCCACAAGGTGCAGGGCCTGGATGCCGACCCCACCCGCGTCAGCCGCCTGCAGGCGGAGGGGTTGCGGGTGGTCTACGGCGACAGCGAGGACCCGGAGCTCTGGCGGCAGGCGGTGCTGGAGAACCTGAGCGGCATCATCCTGGCGCTGCCGGACTTCAACGCCCGCTGCCTTTCCCTCAGGCAGCTGCGCTCGAAGGGCTACACGGGACGGGTGGGTACCACGTCTTTCAGCCCGCAGGAGGACCCCGCCCTCTACCGTGCCGGGGCCGATGTGGTGTTCCACCCCTTCACCGAGGCCGGCATCGAGCTTGCCGAGCGGCTGCTGGAAACCCTGCCGGCCCCGGCCGACCCGGATTCCGATAGTCCGCGCGGGTCGCCGGAGCCGGTCGTCAGAGGTTCGGCAGCAGGCCCTTCATGACCAGGTCGGTCAGGCTGACCACCCCCAGGACTTCGCGGTCCTTGACCACCGGCGCCCGGCTCAGGCCGAAGCGGTCGAACAGGCGGGCGCAGTAGCGGATGTCCATGTCCGGGTGCACGGTGAAGGCCGGCTTGACCATGATCTCGTAGATATTGACCCGGTCCGGCGCCCGGTCCCTGGCCAGCACCTCGCGCGAGATGTCCGACAGCGAGACGATGCCGATCTCGTCGTGGTCATTGCGCGGCCTGACGATCAGCGTCTTGGTCTCGACGTGCTGCATGGTTTCCAGGGCGGCGGCGACGGTGGCCATGCCCTCCACCAGGTCGAAGTGGGTCTTCATCACGTCGCGCACGCGGATCAGCGGTTTGCTGCCCATGGTTCAGATCTCCTCCTCGACGCGGCCGCTGAGCCTGCGCACCTGATGGTCGATGCCGACGGCATCCTCGACATCGACCTGGAAGGCGATGCCGCTGCCGGGCTTGCTCTTGAAGCCGGCCACCTCGGCGATGGTTTCCAGGATGTGGCGGCTGAGATGTTCCTCCACCAGCAGCAGGATCACGTCCCGCTGCGCCTCCAAGGCCAGGCCGAAGAAGGTGCGGGTCTTCTCCAGGCCCTCGCCGCGGGCCTGGCCGATGATGGTGGAGCCGGTGGCGCCGGCCTTGCGCGCGGCGTCGAGCACGGCCTGGGTGGCCTGGTCCTCGACACAGGCCAGGATGAGCTTGAAGTGCATGGTTGTCCTCCTCGGGGTGGGATGGCCAGCCCGGCGCGAGCCGGAGTCTCGGGTAGGGCGGTCATGGCTCGCCGGTCTCCGCGGATGTCTTCGACCGGCGGCTGCGCCATTGGCTCAGCTGGGCGTAGCCGAGCACGGTCATGATCGGAAACAGGCTGGCGAAGGCGATGAGGCCAAAGCCGTCCAGCATGGGATGGCGGCCGGGTATGTGGCTGGCGAGACCGAGGCCGAGGGCGGCCACCAGCGGCACGGTGACCGTCGAGGTGGTGACGCCGCCGGAATCGTAGGCGAGCGCCACGATGCTGCGGGGCGCCCACCAGGTCTGTGCCAGCACCAGGACGTAGCCGGCGATGATGTAGTAGTGCAGGGGCGTGCCGGTGACGATGCGGAACACCCCCAGGGTGATGCCGATGGCAACGCCCAGGGCGACGGCGATACGAAGTCCCCAGGGCTGGATCGAGCCACCGGAAACCTGGCTGGCCTTCAGGGCGACCGCCAGCAGCGAGGGTTCGGCAATGGTGGTGGCGAACCCGATGGCAAAGGCGAAAAGATAGGCCCAGCCGTAATGCCACCAGGTCGCTGCCCCGGCGAGTTGGCGCGGCCCGATGAAGCCCGGCTCGGTGAGTTGCTGGGCCATCAGCTTGCCCAGCGGAAACAGGGCGCGCTCCAGCCCTTCCAGGAAAAACGTCAGGCCCGCCAGCACCAACAGAAAACCCATCAGCACCTGGGGCAGGTTGGCGATCCGGCGGCGCAGCACCAAGAGCTGGAAGCTCAGCAGGATGCCGGCGATCGGCAGCACGTCGATGCTGGTGAGCTGTAGTGTCTGCCACAGGCCATGCAGCCGGTCGCCGGCCGTCACCGCAGCGCTCCGTAGGCCATGACGAAAATCATGGGTGTCAGCGAGGCCAGCGCGATCAGGCCGAACCCGTCGGTCATGGGATTGCGGCCCTCGATGCTGGAGGCCAGCCCGACGCCCAGCGCCGTCACCAGCGGCACCGTGATGGTGGAGGTGGTGACACCGCCGGAGTCGTAGGCGATGCCGACGATCTCCGGCGGGGCGAAGAGGGTCATGACGACCACGCTGAGATAGCCCAGGATGATGAGGTTCTGGATGGGCCAGCCGCGCAGGATGCGCAGCACGCCGATGACAACCGCCAGGCCCACCGACAGCGCCACGGTGTAGCGCAACCCTTCCGCGTAGTCCTGGCGGGCCGCTTGCGTATCCGCGATCCAGCCGCCACCGGCGGCGACGCCGGCGGCTTCGCCGGCCACCGCGATCAGGGCGGGTTCCGCCACCGTGGTGCCGAAGCCGAGGGCAAAGGCGAACAGCAACAGCCAGCCGAGACTGCCCTTGGCGGCGAAGCTCCAGGCCAGCGATTCACCGATGGGAAACAGCCCCAGTTTGAGCCCCTGTACGAACAGGGCCAGCCCCGCCACCACCAGGGTCAGTCCCCACAGCAGGTCGAGCAGGTTGGGCAGGGGCTGTTTCAGCACCAGCAGCTGGAAGACGGCAATGACCAAGATGATGGGAGCCAGGTCCCGCAGGCTCGCAGCCAGGGGCGCCAGCAGTTGCCAGACGAAGGTGCGCATCGGGAAAGGGGCGAGGGATCGGAAGAACGCTCATGGACGTCGCGGCTGGCGCCCGGGCGGGCGGGGCGCGTCGGCGGCTATTCCGGCAGATGCCTGGAACGGGTCCCGCGCCGGCGCCGCCGGCGGGGCGTGGCCGGCCCGGCGGGGGCCGAAGAACAGGGCGAGAATCTGCCGGCGGCCGATGACCCGCGCCAGTTCGGATGCCGTCGAAAACGCGAAGACCGTCAGCGCCATGAACAGGTGGTTGCTCCAGAAGAGCGGCCATACGATCGAGGCGGTGTATTGCCGCCAGGCGGCGCCCGGCGAGGCGTGTTCACGGAAGAGCGGCGGCAGCACGTCCTCCGCCACGATCGCCAGCGAGGCGAGGCTGCCGTACAGCAGGGTTTTCCAGAGTACCGCCAGGATCAGCGGGCGGTCGGCAAACAGGTTGGCCAGGCGCCGTTCGTCGAGCAGCAGGTAGAGCTTGCCCAGCACCAGGGCGCTGATCGTCGCCATGGCCGAACGGCCGGGCGTGATGCCGTAGCCTTCCTCGTCCAGATGGCGGATCAGCACGCCGATGTGGAAGGTGACCAGGAAGAACAGGGTCGGCGGCAGCGCCCGCCTGAACTCCCGCAGCAGGACGCGCAGGACGGTCATGCGTGGTCACCGGTTTGCCGGTAGAGCGCCAGCGCCGTCAGCAGCCAGGCAGCCATGAAGGCCAGCCCGCCCAAGGGCGTGACCATGCCCAGCCAGCGCAGGCCGCTGATGCTGAGCAGGTAGAGGCTGCCGGAAAAGACCGCGATGCCCCCCAGCATCAGCCCACCCGCCCAGGTCAGCAGGCGCGATCCGGGGCGACGTTCCGCCAGCAGTCCGATCCAGCCCAGCCCCAGCGCATGCCACATGTGGTAATCGACCGCCGTGCGATAGAGGGTCAGGTCGGCCTCGCCAAGGTGGCCTTTCAGGCCGTGGGCGCCGAAGGCGCCCAGCGCGACGGCCAGCAACCCCGCGAGAGCTGCCGAGATCAGGAGGGTTCTGCTATGCATGGGAACAACAAAACGGAGTCGGGTCTTGCCATCAGGCTATCTTGGGGCCGGCAGCTCGGCGAGCCCCGGAACAGTGCCACCACGCCCGTTGGCGTGGGGCTCCACTCGCAGGGCGATAGTGTACGCCCAAGCCGGCGCTGCTCTCATGCTGGACGTCATTCCGCACGGCGCCCGAAGGGCCTGCGAGTCCCCCCGGCTGTCCGCCAAGGCGGCCCCATGCGGGCGACGCCACCTCCGGCGGGCCGGCATCGGACCAGCCGTGTGCCCAGGCCGGTCGGCTTCGATGGGGGCTGCGGGCGCATGGCAGGAGATCGCCGCCTTGCCCGGCACCCCGCCGCGGCCAGAAGGCGCAGTGGAGCGATTGCTCCGGTCATGACAAGCCTGTGCCAGGGTATCCATCAGGGTATCCACGGGGATGGGTCAAATATCAGGCTGTCCGCATGAAAATAAATAATTTCTGCAATATATCGAGGTTTTGCGCACCCATATCAACCGTCTGCTGTCGCGCGGAAACAAGGCTGGTTAATCTCTTCGGAATCGCCCAAAATCTCCACATGACTCTATTCTGGCCGGCACGCGGCCACATGCTTATGGATAAATCCAGCGTTTTCCCCGATCGCCATATCGGTTCTGTCCTGCTGGTCGCCCTGCTGCTGCCCGGTGCGGCCCTGATCCTGCAACTACTGCTCTGGCCCGTGGTGCAGCCGTTCCTCTGGTTTTTCTTCTACCCGGCCGTTTTCTTCAGCGCCCATTTTGGCGGCCTCAGGGGCGGTTTGCCGGCCACCCTGCTTTCCGTCGGGCTGGCCAACTATTTTTTCGTGGACCCGATCCACTCCCTGGCGGTCTCCGCCTGGCCTCAGGTGGCGGTGATGGCGATGTTTGCCATCATGGGCGGGCTGATTTCCCTCGTGCATCAAAACCATCATCTGGCGCGCGCCCGATTGAGACTGGCCTTGTCGAAACTCGCAGATTCGGAGCACCACTATCGGGCCATGTTCGAGACGGCGGAGGGCCAGGCATTCTCGTTTCCTCCCACGGCGCCGGCAACACCCCTCTCCACCGGGGATGTCCTGCCGCAGTACATCCCTGAACGGGAATTCCGCCTGCTGGCCGAGTCCGTTCCCCAGATTGTGTGGATCACCAATCCCGAGGGCGAGAATATTTTCTTCAACCAGAAGTGGGTGGACTACACCGGCATGTCCCTGGAGGAAAGCCATGGTCATGGCTGGAACATTCCCTTTCACCCGGACGACCGCCAACGCGCCTGGGATGCCTGGCAGAACGCAATTCATCACAACGGGACCTACTCATTGGAGTGCCGCCTCCGGCGCGCGGATGGCAGCTACCGCTGGTGGCTGGTGCGCGGCGTGCCGGCCTTCGACCGGGAGGGAAAAATCTACAAGTGGTTCGGCACCTGCACGGACATCCATGACATCAAGGCGGCCCAGGAGACGCTGCGGCACAACGAGAAGCGCCTGCGCTTCGCCCTGGATTCCCTGCAGGCCGGCGAGTGGCAGCTCGAACTGGATCAGCTGACGGCCGTCTGCTCCTTGCGCCACGACCAGATCTTCGGTTACGAGAAACCCCATCCCGGCTGGAGCTACGCGGCGTTCATGGAACATGTGGTCGCGGAGGACCGCGAGCGGGTGGACGCAAGCTTTCAACAGGCGCTCTCCGCCCAAGCCCTATGGGATTTCGAATGCCGCATCCGTCGGACGGATGGGGACATCCGCTGGATTCAGGGCTGTGGCCAGCCCCGGGTCGATAGCAGCGGAAGGCGCCTGCTGGTGGGGGTCGTCATCGATATTTCCGAACGGAAACGGGCGGACATCCGCCTGCAGGACAGCGAGAAACGCTTCCGCCTGCTGTTCGAGCACTTGCCCATTCCCTATCAATCCCTGGACATCCAGGGTCATTGGCTGGACGCCAACCAGCAAATGGCCGACCTGTTGGGCTTTGCCAGTCCCGCCGACATGCTGGGAGGCGATTTCGGCGACTTCTGGGCCCTGGAGTGCGACGGCTTCCACGCCAGGTTCGACGAATTCAAGCGCACCCATAACGTCGAGGGAGAATTGCAGCTGGTCCGGCGGGACGGACGCAAGATCAGCGTGCTGATCGCCGGACGCATCCAGCGCGACCTGGACGGCCGCTTCGAGCGGACCCATTGCATCCTGGTCGACATCACCGAACGCCACGACTTCGAAACACGCATTTCCGAGCTCAATATCGCGCTGGACGAGAAGCTTTCGCAACTGAAGGCCGCGAACGCGGCCAAGACGCAGTTTCTGGCCCACATGAGTCATGAACTGCGAACGCCCCTGAACTCCATCATGGGCTTTGCCCAGATACTCGAAATGGACCGGATCTCGCCCGAGCAGCGGGAGATGCTGCAGGCCATTAACCAGGCGAGCGCCGATCTGCTGCATATGATCAACGACCTTTTGGACCTGACCACGATCGAGGCGGGGGGGTTGGTCCTGCAAACCGAATCGTTTCAGCTGGAGACCCTGCTTGGGCAACTCGAATCGCTGCTGCGCAACCAGGCGGCAAGCAAGGGGCTGTCGCTGCAGGTCCGTTGCCTCGGCGCCGAACCCGGGCGCCTGTCGGGCGATCCGCTGCGGCTGAAACAGGTCCTGTTGAACCTCCTGGGCAATGCCATCAAGTTCACCGGGCGTGGCGAGGTGAGTCTCACGGTACAGCGCCTGTCCACCGATGGCGCGGCGATCTGGCTGCGGTTCGAGGTCCGCGATACCGGCATCGGGATATCCAGGGAGGTCATGGATCGCCTGTTCCAGCCGTTCAGCCAGGGCGACCCCAGCATCACCCGCCGCTTCGGCGGCACCGGCTTGGGCCTGGTGATCAGCCAGCGCATCGTCGAGGCCATGGGCGGGCGCATGGGCGTCTCCAGCGAGGTCGATCGGGGCAGCCTGTTCTGGTTCGAGGCGCCTTTCGCCCGGGCGGGCCGCGGGACCGTCGCGACGGATGCCGCCTCGGCGCCCCTGGACCGGCACTCGCTGGCGGGCCTGCGGGTGCTCTCGGTGGATGACAACCTTGCCAACCTGAGAATGATCGAACAGGTGCTGGTCTATCTGGGTGCCGCGGTGACGGCGGTGCAGAGCGGGCGGGCGGCCCTGGACAGGCTGAGGGCCGCGCCCGGGGATTTCGATGCCGTGCTGCTGGACGTGCAGATGCCCGAGCTGGACGGCCTCAGCGTGGCCCGCGAAATCCGCCGCGACGAACGGCTGTCGGGGCTGCCGATCATCGCCCTGACCGCCGGCGTCACCGCGGAGGAATGCCAGGCGGCCCTGGGCGCGGGCATGAACAACTTCCTCGGCAAGCCGGTCGATTTGCGGCAGATGCATCGCGTGCTGGCCGCCTACCTGAAGCCCGGCTAGGGCCGCCGGCAGGCCCGCGGATCATGGGCGCTCACCGCTCGGCCGTGGCCGGACCCGGCGGGCGCCGGGCGCGGCCGCGAAATGCCGCTGCGCGGCACGGTTGGCGGGGTGATGGGCCCGTGACGCGGGGAACGCCGGCAGCCCGGGCGCCGGCAGGCACTGAAGCCGGCCATCGGTCATCCCTGGCCTGATCCAGCGCCTGAACCGTGGCCACCTGTGCGGGTCTCACGCTGATTGCCCGCGCGCGGCGCTGCCTGTCGCCGGCTGGATCGATGGCGATCCGGCGAAGACAGGCTTACTCCATCCCCGGCAGGCAATCCCCGATCCGGCCGGCATGGTCTCCCTCGCGGCCCAGCTCATATCTTCATGCGTAATCTCTTGATCGGACTGGGTGGCGGCGCAACCGTGCTGGCCTTGGCGCTGGGCGGGCAGCATGTCTACGAGGGCTGGCTGCATCGCGCGCAGGCCCAGGCGCAGACGACGCTGCTGGCCAGCGCGCGGATCAAGGCGGAACAGCTCGCCCTCTGGCGGCATGAGCGCCTGGGCGATGGCGAGGTGCTGGTACACAACCAGCTGCTGGCCGATAGCCTGGCCGACTGGCTGGCCAGGGACCCGGGCCAGCCGCTGCCCGCGGGCATCCGCGACCAGCTTGAGGCTCTGTTGCGCCACTACGGTTACGCCGCGGCCACGATCGTCGATGCCGAGGCCCGCTTGCGTTACAGCCTGGGCGGGACCGGCTTTCCCGCCCTGAATGACCGTGATCGTGCCACTCTGGCCGAATCCTGGCGGACCCGTCAGGCTATCCTTTCCGATCTCCATCGCGATGACAAGGTCGGTTATCCGCACCTGCACCTGATGGCCCCGCTGTTTGCCGGAAACCGGCCGGTCGGTGCCATCATGTTGCTGATCCGTGCCAGCGACGCGCTCTATCCGCTGCTGGCGTCCCTGCCCCTGTCGACCCGCAGCGGCGAAGCCTTCATCGTGCGCCGCGAGGGTGATACGGTGCTGTGTCTCAGCGAACTCCGGCATCTGCCGAACGCGGCCTTGAACTTCTCGCGCCCGCTGAGCGAGACCAATCTGCCCGCCGTGCGGGCAATCCTGGGCCAGACCGGCGTGTCCGAGGGTCATGATTACCGCGGTGTCGCCGTAGCGCTTGCGGCCGTCCCCGTGGCCGGCACCCCCTGGATGCTGATCGTCAAGCAGGATACGGAGGAAATCCTGAGCGGCGTCCGGCGTGAGGCCTGGCTGTGGGGCGGTTGGCTGCTCGCCTTGCTGGGGCTGCTGTCGGCCATTCTGAGAGGCCTGGTCAAGGGGCTGCAGTACCAGCATGCGCGCAGCTTGCGTCAGGCCGCGGCTGCGGAGCAGATCAGCCTGGCGAGGTTCCGCCACCTGTTCGAGCAATCGCAGGACGGCATCCTCCTGCTCACGGGCAACGACCGTTTCCTGGACGCCAACCCGGCCGCGCTGCGGCTGCTGGGCTACGAGCTGGAGGCGCTGCGCCAGATACCGCTGATCAGCATCCTGGCACCCGAGGAACATCCCCGCCTCGCCGATGCCGTGGGCGACATCATGGGCGGTCGGCGACATCATGAGCCGTGGGTGCATGTCCGCAAGGACGGTTCCAGATTCGTGGCCGATGTGACCGCCCAGCTGCTGACCGCCGACAGTTACTGCGCCATCCTGCGCGACATTACCGAGCAGCAGCGGCTGGAACGTCAGGAAGCCACCCGTTCGGCCGTGCTGGAACTGCTGGCCGGCGGTGCGCCACTCAAGGACATCCTCGAAGCCATCACCCGTGGCGTCGAGAGCGCCCAGCCCGGCATGCTGTGCAGCATCCTGCTGCTCGACAGCAGTGGTCGTCGACTGGCCACCGGCGCGGCACCCAGCCTGTCGGACTTCTACAACCGGGCCGTCGATGGCCTGGCCATCGGCCCGGGCGCGGGCGCCTGCGGCGAGGCGGCCCATACCGGCCAGCGGGTCATCGCCGCCGATTTACAGACCCATCCCAACTGGTCGGCCTTCCGCGCGCTGATCCAGCAGGCGCAGCTGGGCGCCTGCTGGTCCGAACCCGTTCTCGGCGCGGATGGCGCCGTGCTCGGCACCTTCGCCATCTATCATCGCGCCCCCGCCACGCCGAACGAGGCTGAAATTCAGCTGATCGAGCAGGCGGCCAAGCTGGCGGCGATCGCGATCGAGCGTCACCGCGCCCGCGCCGCGCTGGCGCTCAGCGAACAGCGCTACGCCATGGCCAATCAGGCCACCTCGGAGGTCATCTGGGACTGGAACATCGAGACCCACGAGGTGTGGTGGAACGATAACTTCTACTCGCACTACGGTTACCGCCGCAACGAAACCCCACCGTCCTACGACAACTGGGTGCGGCACATTCATCCGGCGGACCGTGCCGGGGTGCTGGCGTCGTTGACCGGGGACCTGGCCAGCACGGCCGGCCTCTGGACCAGCCAGTACCGGTTCCGCCACCACTCCGGCGCGTATGCGGTCGTCTATGCCCGCGGCGTCATCCAGCGGGATGCCGCCGGCAAGCCGCTGCGTCTGGTCGGGGCGATGCAGGACGTTACCGAGCGCAAGCAATTCGAGCAGCGACTGGCGGCGGCGGCCGACCGCTATGAACGGATGCTGCGCGCCACCAAGGACGCCTTCTGGCTGATCGAGGCGAGCACCGGACGCATCGTCGATGTCAATCGCGCGGCGGAGACCCAGAGCGGCTACAGCCGCGAGGAACTGCTCCAGCTGCGGGTGCCCGACATCGACATCCTGCATGACCCGGATGCGTTCCGCGAGAGTGTCGGGGGCATCCTGGCCGAGGGCTGGGGGGTGATCGAGACCCGGCACCGCACCAGGTCCGGCCGCGTCATCGACGTTGAAGTCAGCACCCTGCCGGATGCCGATCAGCGCACCATGATCGCCTTCCTCCGCGACATCACGTCCCGCAAGCAGGCCGAGCGGGCCATCCAGTCGCTCAACGAGGAACTGGCAGGCAAAGTCGTCGAGCTGGAGCGGGCCAATGCCGCCAAGAGCCAGTTCCTGGCCCACATGAGCCACGAAATCCGCACGCCCATGAACGGCGTGCTCGGCATGGCGCAGCTGCTGGCCCAGGAACTGCTCAGCCCCGGCCAGGCCGTCATGGTTCGCCACATCGGCGAAGCCGGCGAGTCGCTGCTGCGCATCATCGACGACATCCTCGACTTCTCCAAGATCGAAGCCGGCGAACTGCGCGTCGAGCAGCAGGCGTTTCAGCCTGCGGCAACCCTGCGGCAGGTGGAAAACCTGCTCCGCCCGGCCGCCCGCCTCAAGGGGCTCGACCTGACGGTCGCCGCCGCCGAGCTGCCGGGGCGGCTGATCGGCGATGCCATGCGGCTGGAGCAGATACTCCTCAATCTCCTGGGCAATGCCATCAAGTTCACCGAGCATGGCGGTGTGACGCTCACCGTGACGCCCGTGACATCCGGAGCCGGGCCGGTGCGGCTGCGCTTCGCCGTGCGCGATACCGGCATCGGCATCGAACCCGACGCGCTGAGCCGGCTGTTCCAGCCCTTCAGCCAGGGCGACAGTTCCATCACCCGCCGGTTTGGCGGCACCGGCCTGGGCTTGGTCATCAGCCGCCGTCTGGCCGAACTGATGGGCGGCACGCTCGGCGCCGAGAGCACCCCGGGCCAGGGCAGCGCCTTCTGGTGCGAAATCCCCTTCGCCCGTGTGAACCCCGCCACCGGCGTGTCCCCGGTGCGCGCCACGCCGGCACCCGCCGCGGCCGCCGAGCCACGACTGGCCGGGCTGCGGGTCCTGCTGGTGGACGACAACCGCATCAACCTGCTGGTCGGACAGAAAGCCCTCGAACACGAAGGTGCCCGTGTCGGCACCGCCCGTGACGGCCAGCAGGCCCTGGAGCGGCTACGGGCCATGCCCGATGGTTTCGATATCGTGCTCATGGACATCCAGATGCCGGTCATGGACGGCCTCACGGCCACCCGTGAGATTCGCCGGAACCCTGCCCTGGCCGGACTCCCCGTCATCGCCCTGAGTGCCGGTGTCCTGCCGGAAGAGCGGCAGGCCGCGCTGGCCGCCGGCCTCAACGACTTCCTGCCCAAGCCGATCAACATCGACCGGATGGCCGCGATGCTGCGCCAGCATTGCCCTGCCTGAGTACGGGCGAGGGGAGGGGAGCAGGGATGGTCATGGCGGCCCCGGCTTGGCGGCCCTGACCGCAGGCTGGCGCTTGTCCCGGGGGGGGGCCGGCTCAGGGAAGGGCGCGGACGGAAGCGATGCCCCGCCGGGGTTCCGGTCCCGGGCTGGGGCCGGGTCCGGTGCCCTGAACCCGTGCCGGAGTGCGGGCACGCGCCAGGGCGGTTTCAGTAGGGCGTGCCGTCCCTGTGCAGGAACTCGTAGCTGCCCCGTCCCGCCCTGGCTTCCAGATCCTCGTCGGGATAATGCGACCGGTCTCCCGGCAGCCGGTCGCCGACTTCCAGGTAGACCACGACATGGTCGCTCCGGTTGACCAGTTGATGCCCGTCGGCCTGGCCGGCCGGGAAGCCGGCGCAGGCACCTGCCGGCAGGTTTTGCTCGCCGGCCTCGGTGACCAGGGTAAGTTCGCCTTCCAGCACGTAGATGAACTCGTCCTGCCGGGTGTGCCAGTGGCGCAGGGCGGAGATCGCGCCGGGCTCCAGGCGGACCAGATTGACGCCGAAGTTCTGCAATCCCAGGGCATCGCCCAGGGCCTGCTTGGCGCGGCCGGCGAGCCGCTGGCGCTGCGCCTCCGTCGGGTAGATGGAGGCGGTCCGAACGGGTACGTTCGCGGGGTCGAGGGCTGGCAGGTCGAGCGGTGTTTTCATGGGGACATGGGGCAGGGTCGCCGGAATGCGTTCGTCTTGAGACAGGCGGGGTCAGGGGCCAAAGGCTTATCCGTTGTCCGCAGTCTTCCGGCCCGATCTGGCAAACAGGATCGTCATGAGGATCACGCCGGCGAGAATCGCCAGCGAGGCAATGGCCAGCACCGGGTCGATGACTGCCAGTTCGATATTGCCATGAATATCAAGTAGCCAATGAAATCAGGCCATACATGGCACTTTTTAGTTTGGTGGTACACACAAAATCGAAGTGTGGCCATTTTTTGGGGTGACGCCCGTTATCCACCGTTGCGGTGGATGACCTTGTGGACAACCTCGGCGCCTGCCCGATTCGGCAAGGGCGCGGGAGGATAGGTCAGAGAATGGTCAACCTGGCCGGCGTCTCGTCGCTCAGCACCGCGCTGCCGTGCAGCTGCCGCCAGTGGAGCATCTCCGCCGCCTCCTCCTCAAGCTGCTTTGTCCCATCCCCGCCCAGTCGCCTGGAAGTGCATGGGGGCATTGTCCTGGATGTCACGCTGGTTCAGTCGCTGGACCAGCTCCACGTAGCTGTCACTCTTGTCGATGGCCGTCTGGCGATAGACGTGGCGGATCAGGTACTCCACCTCGGGATTGAGCGCTTCCGACTTCTCCCACAGCGCCACGGTCTGGGCGCTCTTGCCGAACAGTTCCCCGAGACTCTTCTGGGACATATCCAGCATGATGCGCAGGAACCGCAGTTCCCGGCCGGTCAGAGGCGCGGGCTTCTCCGTGAGGGCTTTGGCAATGGCCGCATCCAGGCCCTCCACATCCACGAATGACACGCCCTTGCCATAGGGCGTGTCGTGCAGCTCGTAACCGTTCAGCAGCCAGACATTATCCAGCCCGCATTCCCGGTAGTGATAGCCGTTCACAGCACGTTCTCCACAGTGATGACGATGATGTACCAGCCGCCCTGATCCTGTAGCTGCCCTGTCACCCGCACGTCAAGGCCGGCACACCAGGCGCTCATGCTGAAGTCGATGTGTCCATTCGGGTCGGTGGCGGGATTGCCAACCAGCTGCCCCTCGCGCAGACACTTCTGAATCTGTCGTCGCGTCACCATGGCATACCAGCCAGCAGCCTGCTCGAAGGTGGGGTAGATGATCCGACCCGCCTGGGCGGCTTGCTGGATCAGCTCCAGCACATGCAAGGGGGACATGGGGAAGGTTAACACGCTCATACCCATAATTTTTATGGGTCGCCCCCTGTACCGTCAACTGGCACGCTGCCGGCCCATTGCCCTCCGCACAGTGCCCACAACCCTCATCCTTGGCGGTCCTGGGTCCGCTGGCGAGAAAGTCCCGCAGCCAGATGGCGCACTTGGGCGCTTCCGGCTCGTCGTCGCCGTTGTCTTCCTCCGGCGGCAGCGCCTCGCCCCAGACCAGCCGCGAGGCGAACACCCCGGGTGGTTCTCCAGCTCGACTTGTTCCAGCCGCCGATCCGGGCCGCTGCCCGGGTCAGCGCGTCCATGTGCCGGGCCGGATCGAAGGTAAGCTCCTCGTCGCCGTCCCGCACGTCGCCCACGAAGTAGAGGCGACGCATGTCCGCCCCGCAGGCCAGCAGGCGGGGCGCCAGGGTATCCCTCGGGTCGTCCTCGCCCGACCAGATCAGCGCGTTGCCGGCCTCGGCCCGGGTGCCGTCCCGATCCCTTGGAGCGCTGCCTTGGCCTGGCTCTGTCAGGCTTTCGGCAGGCGGCTCGGGACGTTGCCTATCTTGTAAAACCAACAGCGCTGATGGCGGGTCCCGGCGTAGACCTCTTTCAACATGGCCCAGAAATCTAGGGTCCCGCGCTCAGGCCGCGGGCTTGCAGATCCCGCCGACCATCGAGCCCGGACGCATGGGCCCACCCGTACACGTAACGCTGTTCGGACAGAGCCCGCCGCGCCCACGCCGGATACGCCCAACCGGCCTTCAAGCGACTTACCCCATTCGCGGACAAGTCCTTGGCCTGGTCACCGACCCACACCGCCAGCACCGCCTGCAAGTCACCGATCGGGACACCTTTCAGGTACCGCCGCCACGGCATGGCCGCGGAGATACGGCCGCAACGGCGCACAGACGGCGGCACCCGGGCCGAGTTGAACGTCACCCCGCGCCCTGAGCGATCCCGGACCTTCGGCACCCGCACTGACACCGGCCCGACCGCCGTCAGCGCTTCCCGTGCCGACTCAGCAACGCCCCAACGCCGTTGCCCCTCTCTCCTCGTCCTGCGTAATCTTGCCATGGCGTACTCACCTCAAGGCTGCGCTTCAGTCTCGACAATCGAATGGTCAGCAGGGTACGCCACCCGCTCAAGCCATCAGCCCAAGCTCACACACCAGTTTCGACCATGTCTGTGATGAGATTGATCTAAATACATCAGTGCGAACATCAAAAGGCCCTCGATGGCACCGGCCCCGGTGAGGCGGAGAGCGGCGGGCAGGCCGGGAAACCGGCATGAAAAAGCGGGCACGAGGCCCGCTTTGGGTGCGGCAAGCCGGCCGGTTCAGCCCAGCACGTTCTGCAGCAGCCCGTTGAGCCGGCGGACGAATTGCGCCGGGTCGTCCAGTTGCGCGCCTTCGCCGAGCACGGCCTGGTCGTAGAGGATGTGCGCCAGGTCGCCGAAGCGGGTGTCGTCGGTCTCGGCCTTCAGCTTCGCCACCAGGGCATGATCGGGGTTGAGCTCGAACACCGGCTTGCTGGTCGGGATGTGCTGACCGGCCGACTTCATGATGCGCTCCATGGTGCGGCTCATGCCGTAGCTTTCGCTGACCAGACAGGCCGGCGAATCGGTCAGGCGGGCGCTGATCTTGACCTCGCTGACCTTGTCGCCCAGCACGGTCTTGATGCGCTCGACCAGCGGTTGCAGTTCCTTGGCGGCCTCTTCCTTGTGCTGCTTGTCGGCCTCGTCCTCCAGCGTGCCCAGATCCAGGTCGCCCTTGGCGATGGACTGCAGTGCCTTGCCTTCGTGCTCGGTCAGGTAGCCGACCAGCCAGTCGTCGACGCGCTCGTGCATCAAGAGTACTTCCAGTCCCTTCTTGCGGAAGATTTCCAGATGCGGGCTGCTCTTGGCGGCGGCATAGCTCTCGGCGGTGATGTAGTAGATCTTGTCCTGGCCCTCCTTCATGCGGCCGATGTAGTCGTCCAGCGAGACGTTCTGTTCATCGGTGGCGTTGTGGGTGGACGAGAAGCGCAGCAGCTTGGCGATGCGGTCCTTGTTCTTGAAGTCCTCGATCGGGCCTTCCTTGAACGCCTGGCCGAACTCCTGCCAGAACGCGGCGTATTGCGCCGGCTGGTTCGCGGCCAGATCCTCCAGCAGGCCCAGCACCTTTTTCACCGCCCCGGAGCGGATTTTTTCCAGCAGGGCGTTTTCCTGGAGAATTTCGCGCGACACGTTCAGCGGCAGCGAGTCGGAGTCGATGACGCCGCGGATGAAGCGCAGGTAGCGCGGCATCAGCTTGTCGGCTTCCTCGGTGATGAACACCTTGCGCACATACAGCCGGACGCCATGCTTGGACTCGCGGTCCCAGAGGTCGAAGGGCGCCTTGGACGGCAGATACAGCAGCAACGTGTATTCGTTGGTTCCCTCGACGCGGCTGTGCACCCGGGCCAGCGGGGCCTGGAAGTCGTGCGAGACGTGCTTGTAGAACTCCTCGTACTGTTCGTCGGTGATCTCGTCGCGGTTCTTGGCCCACAGGGCCGAGGCGCTGTTGACGGTTTCCCATTCCGGCGCCGGCGGTTCCTCGCCCTCCTGGGTTTCGCCATAATGCTCCTTGAGCATCTCGATCGGCAGCGAGATGTGATCCGAGAACTTGCGGATGATGGAGCGCAGCTTCCAGCCGTCGAGGAATTCGTCCTCGCCCTCGCGCAGGTGCAGGGTAATGCGGGTACCGTGCTCCGGCTTGTCGACGTTCTCCAGCGTGTAGTCGCCCTCGCCGGCGGATTCCCAGCGCACCCCATGATCGTGGGTGGTGCCGGCCTTGCGGGTTTCCAGCACCACCTTGTCGGCGACGATGAAGGACGAGTAGAAGCCGACGCCGAACTGGCCGATCAGCTGGCTGTCTCTGGCCTGGTCGCCGGTCAGCGACTCGAAGAACTGTCGGGTGCCGGAGCGGGCGATGGTGCCGATGTTGTCGCGCACCTCGTCGCGGGTCATGCCGATGCCGTTGTCGGTCAGCGTGATGGTGCGGGCATCCTTGTCGAATTCGATGCGGATCTTCAGGTCCGGATCACCCTCATACAGGGCGTCGTCGCTGAGCGCGTTGAAGCGCAGCTTGTCCGCCGCGTCGGATGCGTTGGAAATCAGCTCGCGCAGGAAGATTTCCTTGTTGCTGTACAGCGAATGGATCATCAGGTGCAGAAGCTGCTTGACCTCTGCCTCGAAGCCCATGGTGACCTTGTTTTCGGCGACCGTCATGGTGTGTCGTGCCTCCCGGTGATATGGATGGAAAGGGTTGGGAACATTTCGCCACCCGGGTCTGGGGCCGAGCCTGGCCGATTTCAAGTCGGCCGGAGGCGCGAATCAGGCACCTGCCCAACCGCGCCGGCGTCGCCGGCCAGTGGCAGCAGCCCGCGGAGGTTGCGGAAGCTGGTACCGCGGACGGTATCGAGAAAATCCAGCAGATAGGCCGAGCTCGCCATCGTCGCGGTGCTGGCCGCGTACAGCTCGCTCCACAGGCCTTTCGCGCCGATCGGCTTGGCCAGCACGTAGTCCCGCTCCAGATAGCTCTGCACCGACCACTGCGGCAGGGCGGCGATGCCGCGCCGGCTGGCGACCAGCTGCAGGATGGCCACGGTCAGTTCGGCGGTGCGCCGCTTCGGCTCCAGGCCGACCGGCTTCAGGACCTTGCGCACGATGTCCAGCATGTCCTCGGGCACCGGGTAGCTGATCAGGGTTTCCCCAGCGAAATCCTCAGGTTCCAGGCAGGGCCTGGGCGCCAGATGATGCTGCCGGGAGACCAGGCCGACGATCTCGAAACGGAACAGCGGGTGGAACACCAGGCCGGGGCGCGGCTGCGGTTCCGACACGATCACCAGCTCCGCCCGGTTTTCCAGCAGCAGGGCCAGCGGGTCGGCCTGGAAGCCCGACACCAGATCCAGCTCGATTTCCGGCCAGTGCTCGCGGAAGCGGTCCATCGCCGGCATCAGCCAGTCGAAGCAGGTGTGGCATTCCACCGCGATACGCAGCTGTCCCGCTTCGCCCTGGGCGATGCGGGCGACATCCCGCTCGGCTTCCCGGACCAGCTTCAGCACTGTCTCGGCCAGGGTGTGCAGGCGCTGGCCGGCGGGCGACAGGCGCAAGGGCTGACTCTTGCGCTCGAACAGGCTGACGCCGTAATGCGTTTCCAGCTGCTTGATCTGATGGGAGATGGCCGATTGGGTGAGGAACAGCCGGGTCGCGGCCCGCGACAGGGTTCCGGTTTCGACCAGGGCGGTCAACGTTTGCAGGTGACGGAGTTCCAGCAGGGATTGGTTCATGAATGAAACCGATGAAGGTCATGAAAACATTGAGTTTGAATAATAAACCCTGGGCACCGATCATGCCGCTCCCCATCATGACAGGAGTCGGAATCCATGACCGTGACGCATTCCCTGGGATTTCCCCGCATCGGCGTCGGCCGTGAACTGAAGCAGGCGCTGGAGGCCCACTGGTCAGGCCGGCTGGATGGCAGCGCCTTGGCCGCCCGCGGTCGCCAGCTGCGCGAACGGCACTGGCGGCTGCAAGCCGGCCTGGATCTGGTGCCGGTCGGCGATTTCACCTTCTATGACCAGATGCTCGACATGACGGCGCTGCTGGGGGCCATTCCGGAACGCTTCGGCTTCGGCGACGAGGCGCTCGATCTGGCGCGCTATTTCCAGCTGGCCCGTGGCAACCCGTCCCAGCCGGCGCTGGAGATGACCAAATGGTTCGATACCAACTACCACTACCTGGTCCCGGAATTTCATCGGCGGATGCCGCTCCGGCCAGGCACCGGATGGCTGTTCGAGGCGGTCGACGAAGCCCTCGCGCTCAGGCTCAACCCCAAGCCGGTGCTGATCGGGCCCCTGACCTATCTCTACCTGGGCAAGTCGCGTGAGGCCGGCTTCGACCGGCTGGAACTGCTGCCCCGCCTGCTGCCGGTCTACGCCGACATCCTCGCGCGTCTCAAGGCCCGGGGTGTGCAATGGGTACAGATGGACGAGCCCGCGCTGGTGCTGGACCTGCCGCCGGCCTGGCTGGCCGCCTGCCGGACCGCCTACGAAAGCCTGGCCGACGGGCCGCGGCTCCTGCTGGCCACCTACTTCGGCTCGGTGGCCCGGCATCGGGACTGGCTCGACAGGCTGCCGGTGGCCGGGCTGCATCTCGATGCGGCCCGGGCCCCCGAGCAGGTGGACGCGTTCCTGGACGGCTATCCCGCGGACAAGGTGCTCTCGCTGGGGCTGATCGACGGGCGCAATGTCTGGCGTGCGGACATTCGCCGCCTGCTGGAGCGGGCCGAGCAGGCGCGGGCGGTCCTCGGCGAGCGGCTGTGGCTTGCGCCCAGCTGTTCGCTGCTGCATGTCCCGGTCGATCTGGATCAGGAAACCGGGCTGGACCCGGAGCTCAGGAACTGGCTGGCCTTCGCGGTGCAGAAGCTGGAGGAACTGGCGACACTGGACAAGGGCCTGCGCCTCGGCGCCCGGGCCATTGCCGGCGAACTGGCAGCAGCGGACCGGGCCATGGGCCAGCGCACCGCCTCGCCCCGCCTGCATGACCCGCGGCTCCGCGCCCGCCTGCAGGCCCTGCGGCCGGCCGATTTCCAGCGCCACTCGCCATTTCCGGAGCGTATCGCCCTGCAACGGGCGCGGCTGCGGCTGCCGGGCTTTCCCACCACCACCATCGGCTCGTTTCCGCAGACCTCGGTCATCCGCAAGACCCGTGCCGAGCATCGCCGGGGCGAGCTGAACGAGGTCGCCTATCGCGAGGCCATGCGCCAGGCCATCCGCGAGGCCGTGCGCGAGCAGGAGGCGCTGGGGCTGGATGTGCTGGTGCACGGCGAGGCCGAGCGCAACGACATGGTGGAATACTTCGGCGAGCAGCTGAACGGCTTCGCCTTCACCCGTCAGGGCTGGGTGCAGAGCTATGGGTCCCGCTGCGTCAAGCCACCCATCCTTTACGGCGAGGTGACCCGGCCCCGGCCCATGACCGTGGAGTGGATCGGCTACGCTCAGCGGCAGACCCGCAAGCCGGTCAAGGCCATGCTGACCGGCCCGGTGACCCTGCTGCAATGGTCCTTTGTCCGCGACGACCAGCCCCGGTCGCAGACCGCATGGCAGATCGCCCTGGCCATCCGCGGCGAGGTGGACGACCTCGAGCGGGCCGGCATCGCCATCATCCAGATCGACGAGCCGGCCTTCCGCGAGGGCCTGCCACTGCGGCGGCAGGACTGGCCCGCGTACCTCGACTGGGCGGTGCGCGCGTTCCGGCTGGCCGCCAGCGGCGTCGGCGACGATACCCAGATCCATACCCACATGTGCTACGCGGAATTCGGCGACATCCTGCCGGCCATCGCCGATCTGGACGCGGACGTCATCACCATCGAGACCGCCCGCTCCGGCATGGAACTGCTGGAGGCCTTCCAGGGTTTCCGTTACCCGAACGACATCGGTCCCGGCGTCTACGACATCCATTCGCCCCGGGTGCCGACCGTCGAGGCGATGCGGGCATTGCTGGAAAAGGCCAGCGCGGCGATTCCCGCCGAACGGCTGTGGGTCAACCCGGATTGCGGCCTCAAGACCCGCGACTGGCCGGAGGTAAGGGAGGGCCTGGCCCGCATGGTTGCCGCTGCCGAAGGGATGCGCCAGCGGATGGCGGCGGATGCGCAGGCGAGCGCGCGGGAATGCGTTACCGCCACCGTGTACTAGACGGATGCCCGATCCATGCCGGGGAGCGGCGCTGGCGGCTCCCCGGGCCATATCCGGCAAGGAATGCCTGGAAAGTGCCCCCTTTATCTATAGACGGAGCATCGGCAAGCAGGCGGAAGATGTCGGTTCAAACCTGAAAAGGTAAAAGATAGGGTGCGCGCGCGACCCCCATGGTTTGCGTCCAGGCCTAGGACACCAACACAGGCGCGCTCAAATGATGACTTGCATGCCAAGCTCGACGACCTTCTCTGACGGGATGCCAAAATAGCGGGCAGCGGAGCCGGCGTTGCGGGCCATGATCGTGAAAAGCTTCATGCGCCAGGCCGCCATCTTGCTGGATTGACAAATCAAGCTTTCTCGACTGAGGAAGTAAAAGGTGTCGGCCGGGTCGACATCAATGGCGCGACTGCTTGATCTGAGCGCTTTGGGAATATTGGGCGATTCGGCAAAGCCATAGTGGAGCGTGATTCGAAATATCGATTCAGCCAGGTTGACCACCACCCTCCGCTTCTCGGGGGGCACCCTGGGGATCGGCTCGGTCAAGACGCTGAGAATGATCACATTCTCATGCATCGCATGGTTGTGGCGGAGGTTGGACTGCAGGGAAAGGGGTATTCCTGCATGATTGGTGGTCAGGAAGACGGCCGTGCCCTTGACTCGGACCGGTGGGTTATCCTGGAGCAATTGATGCAGGCTTTCCATGGGCATGGCCATCTCTTGCAGCTTTTCCTGCAAGATGGTTCGCCCCGATTTCCAGGTGCTCATGACGACAAACACCAAGCTGCCAATGATCAAAGGAAACCAGCCGCCATCAGGTATCTTGGGTACATTTGCGGTGAAGAAGGCCAGGTCTATGGCAAGAAAGCCGAGCGCGACGAGTGCGCTTAATATCGGGTTCCATCGCCAGATGCTGGTGGCCACAACAAAGGCGAGTATCGTATCGATGGACATGGTACCCGTTACGGCTATGCCATAAGCCGCAGCCAGGTTCGAG